>JBDTMS010000819.1:0-2538 GCA_039934195.1 Betaproteobacteria bacterium | reverse complement strand
TACAACGTTATTCGTTCCCTCAAGCTCCTTAGATTTATTTGGTCGTCGCGGGTCTGCTCATCGGATGGCCTCCCTACGCTTTGCGCTGCTGCCTATTGTCAAAATCGTGTACCGACAGTGCGCGCTGGAATTGACCCGGTAGGGCCCTCCTGATTTCGATTCACTGCCCACCCCGGCTCGGCTTCCCTGCGTTATGCGAGCAATGGATGCGCGTACTCGTGGCTTGCGCGAACGCGTTCGTCGCAAAGGCTTCCCGCCCTCGACCACTGCAAGCCGGCTAGTCGCGCTTGCGATGCATGCAAGCTATTCGATCTTGCACCCGCTATAGCTTGCTCACGCGTTCGCCGTACAACAGCTCGCATTTCGCGTTTGCGACGTTGTTCCGACTGCGCACCTCCGCACGCCCAGGGCATTTGCAATTGCTGTGAACATCCTGTTCACACCCGATGCCTTCTCGTAGAGTCCGCGGCCTGGTGAACGACGCCGGAAAACCCCTGAAACTTTGGAAACCGCAAATGACATCGACAAGACTGGCGCTCGCAGTAGCGGCCGCTTTGATCACAGTGACGCCCGCGTATGCTTACATTCTCACCGCCGACGGTCATAACGTTGCAGGTGAAGGCCAATACACGAACGTCGCCGCAGCGATGACTTTCAATTTCAATGATGGATTCTTGCCATCTGGTTATACCAGCGGCAGCGTCGTCTTCGGCAGCAACGGCAATTCCGCAAGCCCGCCAGGAGATACGACCGGCTACCTTAACGAGGGTTCGACCTACGGTTCGTCGACGTCAATCAACTTCGGCAGCCCGCTTAGCTATTTCGGATTCTTCTATGGCTCGCCCGATACCTACAATAGCCTGCAATTGTTCAAGGGCAATAGTTTGCTCGCGACCTTCACAGGAACCGACTTCGCAGCGCTGATCAATCACTTCGCGGATGGCAATCAGAGTCTGGGCGGTTACGTGAATATCTTCGCGCAAGGCACAAGTGAACAGTTCAACGAGATCGTGCTTAAGTCGGACGGCAATGCGTTCGAGACCGACAATCACGCGGTGATTGCCGTCCCCGAACCCGGAACGTACGCGGTGCTGGTAACCGGACTGTTGACGACCGCTGGCATGTTCCGTCGCCGGACCGCCAGATCAGAATCCATCACTACCCAGCTGTAATACAGCAGCCGGCACAGCTGCACGCTTCAAGTTTCCGTCTTCATCGCAGGTAGCTGAGCAATCTGGCTGCGATCTCTCTGTTTCTCGGACCATCTGCGGATATCTCTTTTCGTAACGGCTTTAACCAAAGCCGCGCCTTAGCGCGGTCTTTGGTCTTTTTCGCGCTACGCCGCTTCCGAACTCAAGATGATCGCTTGATTCGCGGTGCGCTCACCGGTCATCGGATAGTTCGACGGAAACACTGCGCACTATTTCATGCGAAAGCATTCAGCCGTTGTCTGGCCCATGTGAGCGATAAGCCCATTCCAGTACCCAGCGGGATACTGACTCGGTAAGTATTGAAGCCTTGCCGTGCAGCCTGACAGGTGGAGTAGTCGACGAAGCCCCGATGCAAAATTACTCGCGAATTGCCAGCGTACGAGACAGGCGCGTTTGGATATCGGATTGCACTGCAACGATTGACAACGTTCTGAAACGCCGATTCTTTTGATGGTGTCGCGATTGCGGGAGATGCTGCGTCGGCTTGAATGGCAGGCATTTTGACGTCCGCGCTTCCCGTCGATCAATGGTCGATCAATTATCAGCTCAAGCTATTTTGAGATCAGCTAAAACTGGGATGCAAGGGGAGCGCGAAGAGACGCTACAAACTGACTGCTGAAGGCGCGCGCATCTACGTCGAGTCCTCAACGAAGAAAATTCGCGGCCGGTTGGCCATTCAGCTAGACGGCGTGGAGATGTTCGCACTCTACCATACCAAGTCCGAGCGCCGCTGGCGTGGTCACTGAAAATCTGGAATAGGGCGAATTGATTCCTCAATCTAATATTTAATCCCAAGTGGATCTAGGGATCGCTGCAAGCGCGAGCTAACCGCGCAGCCAAACACTGGTAGCGAGTCCGGTGACCTGCCTTTTTTGCAGTTGCGCATAAATCGCTTCGTCCATTGCATAGATGGCTGCAGGATGCTTGAAGTAGCCCCACCTAATCGAGTCGCCCGGAGGTATCAAACGCCATCAAGATGGGCGCCGCTTCGAGGCCAAATCGGGCAGTGAGATCCGCGGCCGATGCATTGATAAATCGAAACCCAGCGTGTTCCGCCGAGGCACGCATCAGGCGGTCCTCACCAACGAACAAGATGAGTTCCTCGGCACCAGGCAAGAGGCTACGCGCCACGAGATGCGCGAACAGCCGCTTCGAGCAGGAACAGTTAGCGTAAATCACGTGAACGAGAAATTGCCGCGTCGTGTCTGTCGCAGCATCAAACTCGCGCGCGTGAGCCGGGCCTCGTCGTCGGGCTCGGGCATTGCCACCATATGGTTCAGAGAAAGCGATGCCAGCCCGATCAGTGCGATGGCAATCCAGCTCGCGA
>JBDTMS010000818.1:0-2542 GCA_039934195.1 Betaproteobacteria bacterium | reverse complement strand
ATGCGCAGCCAGCGAAAACACCGGCGGTTCACGCGGGCGCGGCGACTGTACCATTGCAGCTGATCGTCCAGACGCTCCTCGATGTATTGCTTTTCGTTCATCGCGGCTGTGCCGCCAAGGCTGGCTTCGGTGCTCATCGTCTCAACAATTCTCGTGAAAACCCGCAAGGATCAGCGTGTATCAATCAAACGGTACGCGACGCAAATAGCGATCGCGTATCCAGAGTCAGGGTTTTCGCACCGCGCGATCGTGCCTGGGCGACGAGGTCTTGAGTCCCGCCGTCGCCGTCGCCGCTGGCGCCGTCCCATAGCGCGATTGCGGTGCACCGGCGCGCACCGCACGCCAATGCGTTGTACAGCACCCACAGATTGTTCCGCTGCCACACATTGTATTTCGATTTGTGACTGAGCCAGCTCGGCATCGTTTCGCTATCTTGCAAGACACGTGGCGGCTCGCGATCCAGCAATCGATTGAACCGGTCGATCCAGTCCGGGCCGGCGGGCGCAACCGAAATCGGAATGAATTGCTCCGGTGGCAGCGCGAGGTATAAGCGCGTCGGTACCCCGAGCTCGAGGCACACTTCATGGAACAAAATATCGCCGCCATTTGCTCCGCCGGCCAAACCCAGCGCAACGCCACCGTTTGCAGCGCGCTCGTTTTCAATCGCTGTGCGAATTGCATCGCGTGCCGCGCGCTCGGCGTCCTTCGGAAAGCGCGGTATAGCGCGGCCGTCTTCGTCGATGCGATGACCGGTGAAAACCAGAATACGGCCCGATGTCGCCTCCGCGGTCGACTGCGAACACTGCGCCAGCGCCGCGGTCGCATTTTCTTTGCACACACCCAGGTCGATCAGAATCTGCAGCTGATCGCGCACCGATCGCATACTGAAGTCCGAGGCGCCCATCAATGCCGCGCGGTAGTCGGCTGCAACGCGCGCCGGCCGCGGCGGTCCATACAAACCAAGGTCGGCAAGCCCGATGCGCAGCCAGCGATCCTCCGGCTGATCGCGATCCTGCCGGCCCTTCGCTGCTTTCAGAGCGAACTCCAGACTGCCGGTGAGCGAGCGCAAGCGGCGCTGGCACTGTTCGAGCTGCGCACCAGGTTGGTCGCCGTCGTCGCATACGGTCGCCCAGACGTCCGGATGCTGCTGCGCCAGCGCAACGGTTATCGTCAGCAAGCCCAGCGCGTTTAGCCCGGGATAGAACGCATTCAGGTCTTCAAGAAATGCACACTTATAGCCGCGGTAAGCTTCGCGCAGCAGCGGCGACTCGAGCGCTCTTGTCCCCCACGTATCCGGAGCACTGGTACGCCAGGATTGCACCCAGCGCACTTTCGCGTTACGGCCGCGTAATGCGAATGCTTCAGCACGCTGCTGCGAGACCTCGGTGGTTTCGGTTTCGTTTACGTAGCCGCCGCCGCCGCGTTGGAAGCGACTTTTGTTACCGCGGTCGATAGCGGCTTGTAGCGCACGCGTGACTGCCGCCTCCGATCGCGGCAGATCGGCAAGCCGCTGATAGACAGTGCCGAGCCGCAGGTTCGCTTCGATGTCGTCCACATCGCTGCCGCGCACAGCTTCCCAGGTGATGCGCGCGCCCTCATAGTCGCGCGCGTCGATCTGCGCATTGCCGACTAGCCGCAATCCCGCCATCTCCCATTCGCAGCCGTGCGCTTCCTGACCGAGCAACGCGAGATCGCCGACGCAGTCGTTGGCGACCGCGCGTGCGCAAGCTTCGCCGAAATCGCGCGGAATGGTGAGGAAAACACTCGGATCCTGCGGGCGCATTGACGGCAGCAAGCGGAACACAGGACTGTCATCGCCTTCCGATGCGAGACTTGCACGAATCGTCGCGGTCAACGCGGGCACGGTTGCCTTGGGGTTCGCCGGATCGTATTGCAGGTAGCGATCGGTCAGCAGATCGAACGGCACAATGTCACCCGGCGCGCGCAGCAGCACCGTCCGTTTCTCGCGCAGGGAATGTCGGATGCCGAGCTCGTAGAACACATTTGCATTGTGGATAGACAAATCGGCGACCACGAGATCGGCGGTCAGCAGCAGCCGAAACATATCCTCGCGAATGTTTCCCTGCGCAACGATCTCGCCGGTGGTGCGGCCGGTGATAGCCAATGCGTCGAGCGCCGGTGCGATGAGGTCGCGCTCAACGGCATCGAAATCGATGTTCTGCTTAAGCCCGAATGGGCGAACGATGAAAGCCCGCATTGAGAAGAGCCTCTTGTCAGGTCCGTGATGCAGCGCCCATGATGGCGGGTTTTTTGGTTAGGGGCTAGGAGCTGGAAGTTACAGATCCAGCTGCAGGACTGGGGGCAAGGTGCCGGGGGCTTAGGGCCAGAGTGCGGCGGTCTCACCGCCGCAGGAGACGGACAACAGTCATTACATCGCGCTATTGCAGCTGTTGCTATCCAACGAAAGCACTAGCTAGGCCCCGCAGCATAGCTATGCGATATACATCAATCGCACAGCCGTGGGTTACTCTAGGGAAGCTCTGAACAAGTCTTGCGTGCGCGTTGCGTCAGGTGCGGATGG
>JBDTMS010000817.1:0-2543 GCA_039934195.1 Betaproteobacteria bacterium | reverse complement strand
GTGCTGCTGGTGCCCGAGCGGGCAACCGATGCACACTTACAGATCTTGTCGGAGCTGGCACAGATGTTCAGCGATCGCGCCTTTCGTGCCGAGCTGAGTGCGGCTCCGGATGCGTTAACGGCCCAACGTCTCATCGCGCAGTGGCACGCTAACGTACCCAACACCTAGGGCCCGGCGCCTGCGCCGCACGGGCGAAGACTTCGAGTCACCAATGCCGCAAGTCACCGTCGCCCAGCTGTTCAAAGACAACCGAGACGCCTTGAAGCTCTCATGGCTTGCCGGCGAAAGTCACGCCGACGCGCTGCTCGACAGCCGCCAAATCAACACGCAGAGCCAGGGGTTGATCGGCCACCTCAACTTCTACCATCCCAATTGGATTCAAATCTTCAGCCGTACCGAAGCCAGCTACTTTCAGGCAATGGAGCCCGAAGCGCAGGAGCAGGCGCTTGCCCGCCTGCAGGACAGCGGCCTCGCGTGCCTGGTGATCAGCGATGGCGAGAAGGCACCGCGCGCCGTGTCCAACCTGGCCGAGGCGCGCGGTTTGCCGGTGATTGCTTCGCCGCTACCGAGCCTGCAGATCATCTGGGTCGTGCGCACCTACCTCGGACGTGCACTCGCCGAATTCGTCACACGCCACGGCGTCTTTCTCGACGTTCTCGGCATGGGGGTTCTGCTGACCGGCGATAGCGGCGTCGGTAAGAGCGAGCTCGCCCTCGAGCTGATTACGCGGGGCGGCGGCCTCGTCGCCGACGACGTTGCCGAGCTCTACCACGTTGCGCCTGAAACGCTGGAAGGGCGCAGCCCGGAGCTGCTGAAAGATTTCCTGGAAGTGCGTGGGCTGGGGATGCTCAACATCCGCACTATCTTCGGCGAGACATCGGTGAGAGTGCGCAAGAATCTCAAGCTCATCGTGCAGCTCGAAAAGCCGGTGGGCGGCGTCATCCCAGGCATGGATCGGCTGCCGCTGGAAGCTAGTACGGAAGACATCCTCGGCGTGCGCGTACGCAAAGTCGTGTTGCCGGTCGCCGCTGGACGCAACTTGGCCGTACTGGTCGAGGCCGCCGTGCGCAATTACGTCCTGCAGCTGCGCGGCATCGACAGCACGCAGGAGTTTATCCGCCGGCAGGAGCAGCAGTTCGGACGCGGTACGTGAGACGGCATGCAAGACGCGCCGAGCTTGAAGGAAATCCCCGGCAAGCCGAACGCTGTGCGCATGCAGCTCGTGCTGATTACCGGCATGTCGGGCTCGGGGAAAAGCGTCGCGCTCAAAGTTCTGGAAGACAGCGGCTACTATTGCGTCGACAACCTGCCCGCCAATCTGCTGCCTGGTCTAGCGGAATTCCTTGGCAGCGCAAATTATACGGGCGTTGCGGTCAGTGTCGATGTGCGCAGCGGACCCACCTTGGAAGATCTGCCGTCCTGGATCGCCGCGTTGCGCCGCCAGGATATCGATCTGCGCGTGCTGTTTCTGGATGCCAAGACCGACACGCTGGTACAGCGCTTTTCCGAAACGCGGCGCCGTCATCCGCTATCCGACGACACGCGCACGCTGCCCGAATGCATCGATGCCGAACGCGCGCTGCTCACCGAAATCAGCGCACTTGCGCATCACATCGACACCAGCGAGCTGAGCGCGCATGCGCTTCGCACGTGGGTGAAAGATCTGGTCGGACTGTCTACGTTCGGCCTGACCTTGCTGTTTCAGTCGTTCGCATTCAAGCACGGTATTCCGCTCGACGCCGATCTGGTATTCGACGTCCGGTGTTTGCCGAACCCGCACTACGATCCTCTGCTGCGGCCGCTGACCGGGCGTGACGATCCGGTGGAGCAGTTTCTGCGTGCAGACCAGAGTGCGCAACAAATGCTGACCGACATCGCGCAGTTTCTCGACCGCTGGCTGCCCTGCTACATCCGCGACAGCCGCAGCTACCTCACCGTCGCGATCGGCTGCACCGGCGGGCGCCATCGCTCGGTGTACATCGCAGAAACGCTTTCACAGCAATTTCGCACGCGTCTGCCGGTGCTGATCCGCCATCGCGAGTTGGTGTCGGTATGACACGCGCGGGGTGGACGATGGTTGTCCTCGCGTTGCTGCCCGTGATCGGCCAAGCAGCAGAGTGGGTGCGGGTGCCAGCGCCCGACGGCAATCGCCACTGGTACGATCGCACGAAGGTCGTCACCGATGGCGATCTCGTCACCTATTGGCGCATGGTCGACTTTCGCACACCGCAGCCGAGCAACAGCGGCGCCGCGATCAGCGCGATGTATCGCGAGAGCATCGACTGCAAAGGCCACACGCACCGCACGCTCGGCTACCTGCTCTACGGTCGGGATCGATCGGTGATCGAGAACGTACACACGCCGGATTCCACACCAGAGCCGGTCATTCCGGAAACGGTCGGCGATCGCTACGAACGGGTGATGTGCCGGATTGCGCCGCAAGTGACTGCAGAACAACGCAACGCGGTCGCAGCGTCGATCCCGCCATCGCGCGAAGAGATGCGCCAGGAGATCGACTTTCTCGAAGCGCGACTGCGCATGTT
>JBDTMS010000816.1:0-2545 GCA_039934195.1 Betaproteobacteria bacterium | reverse complement strand
TTCTCGCGCTCGCGCAACGGCGCGGCCAATATGCACGCGGTCACCTGCCTGCCGGCAGTCACCGGCGCGTGGCAGCATCCGGGCGGCGGTGCGCTCTACGGTCACACCGGAATCTATCCGCTCGACCGCACGCTGATCGAAGGCAACGACGTCATCGATCGCTCCGTGCGCGAGCTCGACCAATCGCGTCTAGGGCCGATCCTCACCGGCGACCCCGATGCGTTGAACGGCGGACCGCCGGTAACGGCGCTGCTGATTCAGAACACCAACCCGGCGATGGTCTGTCCTGAGCTGCACAAAGTGCATGCCGGTTTTGCGCGCGAAGATTTATTCACCTGCGTGCACGAGCAATTCATGACCGAGACCGCGGCATTTGCCGACATCGTGCTGCCCGCCACCAGTTTTCTCGAGCACGACGACTTCTACACCGCCAGCGGCCACACCGCGTTCCAAGTAGCGCGCAAAGTAATCGAAGCACCGGGCGAGGCGCGTGAAAACCACTACGTCATCTGCGAGCTCGCCAAGCGGCTCGGCGCACAGCATGCGGGTTTCGAAATGAGCGCGTGGGAGATGATGGACCAGACGCTCGTCCGCTCCGGCATGTGGGATGCGCAGACCAACTACGACCGCGGCGGCCAGGATTTCGCGTATCCGTTCGAGCAAATGCATTTCCTCGACGGCTTCGATACGCAGGACAAAAAATTCCACTTCCGCGGCGACTGGCAGCGCTTCGGCGGACGCTGGGAAGAAATGCCGGTGCTGCCCGATCATCTCGACGTCATCGACCGCGCGACCGTCGACAAGCCTTATCGATTGATCGCCGCGCCCGCGCGCACGTTTCTCAACTCGACCTTCACCGAAACGCCGAGCTCGGTGAAGCGCGAGCAACGTCCGACTGTGTTGATGCACCCCGATGACTGCCGCGCGCTCGGAGTCGGCGAGGACGATCGCGTGCGCCTGGGAAATCAGCGCGGCGAAGTGATCGTGCATGTCATGCCGCGCGAAGGTCAGCAGACCGGCGTCGTCGTCGTCGAAGGCATCTGGCCGAACCGCTACTTTGAAAACGGCATCGGCATCAATTCGGTGACCAGCGCCGATCCCGGCTGGCCGAATGGCGGCGCGGTGTTTCACGATACGGCTGTGTGGATTCGCCGCGTCGATAGTTGAGGCCGCGCAGCGCAAGCGATCGGGTGCTCGGTGGTACATCGATAAAAAACTGCATGCCAAGCTGAGCACTATTTCTCCTTCGGCCGCGGCGGCACGCCGTGGCGCACGATCCCCTCGACGTTTTCTTGCTTGGTAAATTTGTCCGGGTCTTTGAACATCACCGAGCAGCCGCCGCAGTGATATGCCTGCGTCTGCAAAATCGATCCATCCGATCGCCGCACATAAACAAAGTCATACGCCGTTGACCCGCATAAGGGGCACTGATAGTTGTTGATCGGCCGCGGGTCGAAGTGATGACTGGACATAATTACAGTATAGCGGATCGAAAGCCGGGGGCCGACCTACGTGTGAGTCATCTGGACGTTTGCGCTGTCTATCGCTTGAACTTCTTCATGCGAATCTCCCGCACTTCGCTTATCCGCACGCGCCGCCGTGGAATCGTCGTCGGTGCGCCCGGTCGCGCGTGAATGCAGCATCAGACATTCAGTTACAAAACAGAGTTGTCCCTGCAATATCCGGTTTAGAAAAGTGTGGTCAAATCTACGCGCACCGTGAGGCGGCGACGGGCCGCACAGGTCGCGCGAGCGCGCCGAGTGCCCAGCCTCATGCCGATGTTGGAATTTTTGCTCCGACGTTCGCCTCCCATCTCGTTCCTTACAACTCGAATGTCATCGCAGAAGGGGCAACTGGCAAGCGCAGGGAGCGATTTTGTCGTCTACGCTTACAATTCCGCGATCGCTTCTATTATCGGTATGGCCGATCAGGTGAGGCTGGGACCGCCCGGCTGACCGAACAGGACGCGGAAACTTTAAAGGTCATCGAAGAAACGCTCGTTGAAGGTGGCATGCGTTGCTTTGGATTGCGCATCCTACAAAAAATCTCGCGCAAACCATCTACAGAATTTCATCTATGGAACATCCTCTGCCGCCGTCATCGTCCACCCCGTCTGCACTGCTTACGTCGAACACAGCTTCACGACGTATCCACTGGTGGGGAAGCGTTGTGGCCGTTCTCGTATTGGCCGCCATCGCTGCTTTGGCGTGGTATCTGACGCACCGGGCACCCGCACCCACGGCGGGCAGCCGTGGCGCAGCGAGCGGTGCCGGCGCTCGCGGCGGCCCGCCGAGCACAGTTGGCGTCGCACCCGTTCGCCATGCCGATATCCCGGTGATCATCGAAGCGCTCGGCACGGTGATTTCAGCCGCCAGCGTGACCGTTACGCCGCAGGTCTCGGGCTTAATCACGCAGGTGCTCTACAAAGAAGGGCAGATGGTGCAAAAGGGCCAGGTGCTCGCGACGCTGGACCCGCAGCCGTTTCAGATGGCGCTCGCCCAAGCGGCCGGTGCACGCGCGCGCGACGCCGCACAGCTCGAAGCTG
>JBDTMS010000815.1:0-2547 GCA_039934195.1 Betaproteobacteria bacterium | reverse complement strand
GCGACATGCTTGGCTTCGCCATAAGGCGCCAGTCCCATAAGCTTGTATTCGCCCGAATTGACTCTAAAGCCGGTGTAATAAGTGAACGCCGAGTACAGCAAGCCAAGCGAATGGGGAAAGTGCAGCTCTTTGATTACCTCGAGCTCATTGCCGCGGCCGACGGCGACCGAGGTCGTCGCCCATTCGCCGACGCCGTCCATAGTCAGCACCACTGCCTCATCAAACGGGGACGCGTAGAAAGCGCTTGCCGCGTGGCTGAAGTGATGCTCGCTAAAACGCAATCTTGCTTGCGGATCGAACTTCGGATCGTATTGCCGCAGCTCTTTCGCGAGCAGGTCTTTCTGAAACAGCTTCTCGCGCAGCCAGACCGGGATTGCCATGCGAAACGATTTGAAGCCGCGCGGTGCGAATGCCAAGTATGTTTCGAGCAAGCGCTCGAATTTCAAGAACGGCTTGTCGTAGAAGGCCACGTAGTCGACGTCGGCCAGCCGCACACCCGTTTCAGACAAGCAGTAGTCGATCGCATACTTCGGAAAATTGGAATCGTGCTTCTTGCGGGTGAAGCGTTCTTCCTGAGCCGCTGCAACCAGACGGCCGTCCACAAGCATCGCGGCGGCGCTATCGTGATAGTAGCCCGAGATGCCGAGAATGCGCATTGCCTAGCCGGCTTGATCTCTCAGAAGATCGTGTAGATGAACGGCGCGATCGCGGAGCCCTTGCTGAGCACCACCAGGCCGCCGAACACAGCCATCATGACGATGATCGGAATCAGCCAGTACTTTTTGCGGGCCCTCATGTATGCCCACAGCTCACGCAGTAGCGACATAGAATTATCAGAATTGGTTTTTGAAAGATCCCGGGGGCGGCCCCGGTGGTTTGCGCAAAATCCAATAGGTATTGGCCTTCGCGTCGAAGCGCAAGTTCAGCGGACGCTTTCTAAGCAGTCTCATCCACAGCGCCATCGGCGTGAACACGACAAAGAACATCAGGGCCAGTATCACGGGCGTGACGATATGGTGGAGCAGCATGCCGAACTTGAACCAAAGGATGTTCAGCATGTGCAGGGCTTTCGGCGCCGCCAGCGCCAGAACCGAAAATACGATTGCGGCAGCCAGCCACCATGGCCACGGTTTTCCCTTACCTACCCAGAATTGGATTCCAGCTACCAACGCGCAAGCCGCGGCAATTACCAGTCCGAAGCTGCGGTCGGAGCCGAGCTTAACCTGATCGTGGCGCCCCAACTGTTCATGTGCGACCTGTTTGTATGCCACAGATACCCGAGATCAGAAATGCACGGGAGCGGACGTCATACTTTGGACGCCTCGACCAGCCGCACATCGGCCTGCGATGGATGAGACTCACCGAAAAGCGAATGCGATAATTCCATTGCTTCCGTTATCGTGTCGGCGGAGTGTTCGATTGGACGTGCCACGGTCCATAGTGCGAGCCGCCGAAGCGCAGCGTTCGTCCATTTCGCGGCGAGTGTAGCAACGCTTCGTTGGCGACCATACACACCAGCCACCATCTTCGATGGCCTCGTGTTGACAGCTTGCCGCCTCGAGGCCGCGCGCCCCGCTCGGAACGCCGCCATCAACCTGCGCACGGGTCCAGCATGCAATATCGAACGTACGCAATAATAGCCCGCGTTTCTGCGGATCGCCAAGAGCTCTCCTCCCACCACTCTAGCTCCCACCAAATCGGGACGACGATGCACTAGGTAGTAGCGTCCTTTACAGAAATAAATATTCACGTGTTTGTTGGCCTGTGCAACTAGCAGCGGAACAGTGGATTGCACATCCAGATCGGACTGGATCGCGCCTCGAAACGCGAGCGACACCTCGATGTGTTGCAAGGCGTCGGCCAGCCGCCGCTGCTGACGCAGCGCGAGTCCGAGTTCTCGATGCAGTCGCCCGGACAAAGGCGCTATGGCCACAGCGCGGCGGAACATTGCAATCGCGCGATGCTGTTCACCGCTGCGTAGTAGAGCCCGCGCAAGCACAAGGCATGCGGCCGCGCTCTGGTCGGTAAGCCACTTCGGCAGAATCGGTTCCAACAAACGTAATGGCGCGGCGCGCTGGTCGAGTGACCATCCGAGCGATAACAGCGCGTCCACGCAGCTCGCGCTATCGCTGGAAGCTGCAGCGAGACTTCTGCCCATTTCGCTCATCAAGGCAGTCTTTTCCTCGGATGGCTCCGGCTGGCCAATGGTGGCAGCGGTGTAATCACCCGGCCTCCAGCCGATGTCGCGCAAAAAAGCCCGTACCACGCTGTGGACGACTCGCTCGGCCTCGGTTAGCTTTTCCATAGTGATGATCGACGCTTTGATGCTGTGCCTGTGTTTGCTGCCGCCCGCGTGGGCTCCGCATGGCCGCAACGTAGCGATGCGCATTGGCGGCTGATATCATCGGCCGTCATCACCCCGCGAATGTAATGGCTGGAGAGCCGAACCTTAGCGACCATGCGACAGAGAACTCGATTATTGATCGTAACGGCGATGTGGGGCGACTGGCACATCTCCAAATATCTTGAAGTCAATCTGCCGACGTT
>JBDTMS010000814.1:0-2548 GCA_039934195.1 Betaproteobacteria bacterium | reverse complement strand
CATGGATGGAGAGCTACAACGCCGAGCGAACGCATTCGGGCAAGTACTGCTATGGCAAAACCCCGTTGCAGACTTTTATCGAAAGCGCTACGTTAGCGCACGATAAGCAACTGGATCGAATCTCGCCGAGAAAGCCGATAACCCCACCAGCATAGTCGGCGTGTCCGTCAGATCAAGGCTGGTTAGGACACATAAGCATAGTAGTGTATCTCTCGCTATCAACGGTGAGGAAGCCGACCGAATGGTGGTCAAGTCTTAGATGTTGTCAACGTCTCTCGCGCCGAGCCGGTCGAGCCGATATCCATGGCCATACACTGCCCCGAGGCGCCACCCGTTTGCGTCGGTAAGGAAAAGGCGGGTACGTACGTGGCTGATATGCGTATCGAGGGTTCTCGACCTGAGCGCTGCTTCACGGCCCCATACGGCTTCACTGATTTGGCTGCGCGAGAAGAGGCGTCCAATATTTCGCAGCAGCATTACCGCCAAGTCGAAATCCTTCGTGCTGAGCTCTATCGGCTGCTGGCTGAGATAAATCCTCCGCGCCGCGACGTCTACACGCAATTGACCGGTTTCGAACGATTCACTGCTTATCTGAAGTTTTTGGCTACGTCGAGTCACCGACTCTAACCTGGCAACCAACTCCCGATTGCCTACGCGAGTGGACACGTAACCATCAGCGCCTTCGCTCAGCGCATGCACCACATCTTCTTCGCTCGTGCGCGATGTAATGAGGATGATGGGCACGTTCGATTTCAATCCTTTCCGCACTTGACTGAGAACTTCGATCCCCTTCAAGTCTGGAAGATTCCAATCGAGCAGTAAGGCGTCGAAGTCACCCGTCTCGATTGCTTCGATCAATTCGGTGCCTCGTTCATAGCGCTTCGGAGCGTGGCCTGCCTCCAGTAGACAGCGCTGCAGCAGAAACCCCTGGGTTCGATCATCTTCCAAAATCGCGATGCGCATCATTCGATACATCCTCTTGCTGTTCGGTTCTGAGGGCAGGCAAATTGCATCGTCTATCGCGATGGCGCCTGTTCAATTCGAGGACCCACATTAAAAGATGCATTCCACATCGTCGATGAGTGTCACCCCTTTGTACCGAATAGCCTCGGATGTGTCGTCCTAACCTGATTCGAATATGTATGCTTATTAATGTATGGCTGTTAGGAACGGGCGCCCGCGCAATTCGATTTGCGCCTCACCGGGTGATCACCCGCTCTAGCCGATACCCACGTCGGTACAGTGCGGCGAGTCTCCAGCCACGGTCTTCGGTGAGATGGAGCTTTCGTCGCACGCGGCTCATGTGCGTGTCCAGCGTGCGTGAATGTAGATCGATACTCTTTCCCCACACCGCCTGCTTTATCCTGCCTCTGGCGAATAGGCGCCCAACGTTGGTTAAAAGAAACACGGCCAAGTTGTACTCTTTGATACTGAGTTCGACCGGCGCGTTTTTGAGGAAAATGCGGCGCGCTGCAATGTCGATCTTCAGTTCATTGATCTCGATGAGCGCGGGTGTCGAAGGTAAAGCGCGGACGCGTCGAGTCACAGACTCAAGACGCGCGAGGAGCTCTCGCCTGCGCACCGGTCCGGCTATGTAGTCGTCTGCCCCTGCGTATAGGGCCCTGACCACGTACTCCTCACTCTGGTGCGGGGTTATGAGCACTACGGGAATACTCATTCGGATTTCGATGAGCTCGTCGCGCACTTTTTTAAGCATTGAAATTGCACTTAGATCGTTCGCGCCCCAATTCATGATCAGTGCGTCGAAGCCGCCCGCTCGCGCAGCCATCTGGAAATGAAGGTGTCGCTTAAATTGCTGCGTAGTATGTCCGACCGAGGTCAGCCAAGACTCGATGCCCCGGCTGTGTGTGACCCGGTCATTCAGTATGGCAATCCGCAACTTCATTTTTCTCCATCTTAGGCAGCCAATGTCACCTTCAATGAGGTGGCAGCTCATCGATCAGATGTCTTCGTATTAATCCGACATCGCACGGTTGCAATTGAACAATAGGAAAAGCCGAACCTTCGTGATGTGATGTGCTGTGAAAGTAATATCTGCTGTGCATGGCGGTCTATCATCGTTACGCTAAAGTCATAGCGACGATGTTTCACAGATCCCGCGCGGGTCGACTAGTACGACAGACCGTCGCTGCGGCAACGTTGGCGTTGCGGCCGGACGACTTGGTCAGATTGCATCGAGAATCTGTTGCGGAGCGCTGATGCGTTCGCGAGGAAATAGCGAAGGCGGGCGGACTAGATGAGATAGCGCGTAGCTGGCGTAAGCGACCTTAATCGGCAGCATCGCTGCGCGGTTACTGCTCGAGGGGGCTCGGCAAGTTTGTAAGCGGCGTGCATCACGCTCTTTGTCTGCGCACGCGTGGGCTCGGGCAAGCGCTCGGTGACGTTGCGCACTTTGTGGGCACGGCAGCGTTGCACCAGCCTCCTGTCCAGAGTCTCATGGTCGGCAAACCCGATTCTCTCGGATTCACCAGGAAACCGCCACCCCTCAACCTTCAACTAAATCCGGGAGTGCGCTGTGCTAACTGAT
>JBDTMS010000813.1:0-2561 GCA_039934195.1 Betaproteobacteria bacterium | reverse complement strand
ACGGCGCTGCGCTATCTCGATCAACTCTTCGGCGTGGCCGATCTCGAGCGCGAGCGGCTTCTCGACGTAGACATCCTTGCGATGCTCGAGCGCCTGCTTGCACAACGTGTAGTGGCTAGTCGCAGTCGTTGCGATGACAACGGCGTGGACGTCGTGATCGCGCAATACGGCGTCGAAGTCGGTGGTGATGGTGGTGCCCGGCAGCTGCAGACGCAGACGATCGAGCTTTTCTCGATCCAGATCGCATAGATACTTCAACCGGCAATCGGGCATCTCGTAGTAGTTACGCGCCAGGTTTTTGCCCCAGCCGCCCACCCCAACCACCGCCAAGTTGATCTTTCTTGTTCGCCTTCGATCATCAGATCGGGTTTGCGCTCGCAACGCGTTGCGGTAGATGTTGCGGCTCCGCTTGAGCGGGCGAGAAAGCTGCCGATCGCCTGCATGATCCGATGCGCCGCGTCTCCACCGCCGAATGCCTCGGTCGCAGCGGACGAAAAATCCGCACCGCCCTGCGGATAGCGCGCAGCCCAGTGGTCGACCGCCGCACGGATGCGCTGCGGATCTGCATCGGCCAATAGACTGGCATCAGCATCCAAGGTCTCCACCCATTCCGTTTCCGCCCGCAAGGTAATGCATGGGCAGCCGACGAACAGGGCTTCTTTCTGCAAGCCGCCGGAGTCGGTCAACACCACGCGGGCATGCGACAGCAAGGTCAAGCTGTCCAGGTAGCCGATCGGCTCAATCATGCGCAATCGTGCATGCGGCTGCCATTCCGGTAGTACGGCGCGCAGACGAGACGCAGTGCGCGGATGGAGCGGAAATATCAACGGCAGGCGGTGCTGCGCGATATCGTTGAATGCGTTAACGAGCGCTGCCAAACGTGCCGGCTCATCGGTGTTTTCGGCGCGGTGCAAGGTAACCACACCGTACGCGCCGCGCTCGAGCGTGAGTCTTGCCAATACGCTGCGAGTTGCATCGGCGGCAGCACGATATTGCAGGACGACGTCGTGCATCAGATCGCCGGTGAGAACGGCCCGCGATGCCAGGCCCTCTCGCTCCAGATTGGCGATTGCGGTGCAGGTCGGGGCGAGTAGAAGATCGCACGTGTGATCGGCCACCGCACGATTGATCTCCTCCGGCATCCGGCGATTGAAGCTGCGCAGCCCGGCCTCGACATGGGCGGTGAGCAGATGCAGCTTGCTCGCCGCGAGGGTGCCCGCGAGCGTTGAGTTGGTGTCCCCGTAGACCAACGTGAGATCAGGGCGCTCTTGCTCGAGAACACGCTCTATCCCGCTCAGCATCGCGGCGGTCTGCGTGCCGTGAGGGCCCGAGCCGACGCCGAGGTGATAATCCGCCGACGGTAGTCTCAGGTCAGTGAAGAACACATCCGACAGCGCAGCATCGTAGTGCTGCCCGGTGTGCAGAATGCGATGCTCGATGCGATGTCGCTTGCCGCTCGCGTTGTGGCGTTCGATGGCGCGCACCAGCGGCGCTAACTTCACGAACTGCGGCCGCGCACCTACAATCGAGAGCAGTCTCACGTCCGATAAAACTCGGTAATCGCCTCGATCACGCGGTCCATCTGCGCATGTGCGAGCTCGGGATAGATCGGAATTGCCAGCGACTGTGCAGCCGAGCGAGCGGACTCCGGGCAATCCTGCGGCCGGTAGCCGAGCGACTCAAAGCATTCCTGCATGTGCAACGCGATCGGATAGTAGACCTCACTGCCGATGTTGCGATCCGTGAGGTGCTTGCGCAACGCGTCGCGGCGCTGCACGCGAATGACATACTGATTGTAGATGTGACGATGGCCGACGACGTGGGCAGGTGGCGTGACATGAGGCGCTAGCTGCGAGCTCGCCAAGCGCTCGTCGTAATAGGCGGCGTTCGCTTGCCGGCGTTGGGTCCATCCATCCAGATATCGGAGCTTGACCAGCAGTACCGCCGCCTGAATTTCATCCAAACGAAAATTGCCGCCGACTACGGCGTGGTGATATTCCGGATTGCCGCCGTGCGCGCGCAGTATTTTAAGCCGTGCGGCAAGCGCCGGATCATTGGTTGTGCACATGCCGGCGTCGCCGAACGCACCGAGATTCTTGCTGGGAAAAAACGAGAAACAGCCAATGTCCCCCATGCTGCCGGCACGCCGGCCGTCACTGAGCTCGGAACCGATAGCCTGCGCCGCATCCTCGATCACCCGCAGCTTGTGCGTGCGCGCGAGGTCGAGCAGAGCATCCATTTGCGCGACTTGACCGAACAGGTGCACAGGTATCAGCGCCTTCACTACACCGCCGGTCCGGCGATGCAGGAGACGCTCGCCTTGCGCAACGCAGTGATCCGCAATAAACGCTGCCACACTGAGCGGAGCCAAATTGAACGTTGCAGGATCGATGTCGCAGAGCACCGGACGCGCACCGAGCCGCGCGATGGCGCCGCCGGTCGCAAAGAAACTGTACGCAGTGGTAATGACTTCGTCGCCGGGGCCGATTCCGAGTGCCATCAGTGCCACCAGCAGCGCGTCCGTGCCCGAGGACACACCGACACCGAATCGGCACTGCGAG
>JBDTMS010000812.1:0-2574 GCA_039934195.1 Betaproteobacteria bacterium | reverse complement strand
CAAATTACATGAGGCAACAGCCCGCCATGAGTAACATTCATGGCGAGTCAATGCGAACGTCGACAGCTCTGATGGCTGCACGACTACCACAACGATGATTGTTCGCGTCTGTCCCGGTGTGAGCGTGATGTTGCCGATGACTCCCGGGCAAATCCAGTGCAGTCTCTGAAATGAGGAGCCCGGGTTCTGGCTCGGCAGACACTCCGGGTCCTGCGTTGCGCCGTTTACTCGCAGTTTGTTATCCGGGGAATCGATGAGAATATCGACTGGTCCGAAGCAATTGGTGGTTCGATTCGTGGGACATGACAACAACAGTTGCACTTGAACTGGGTTCGGACTTGGCCAACCGTCGGCGTTCAGGCTCAATGTGCTGTTCGGCGCAATTGGCGTCGCATCCAGAGCTTGAATTTCCACAGTCAAAGTCGGATCACCCTGCGCCGGTTCCATTGGCCTCGCCGACACTGGTAGCGAGTCAGGACCCAGACCCAGGCCGGTAGTGAAGTTCTCTGCTTGGACTTCGTAGGTGTAGGTCGTATTGTTGGTCAGGCCGGTGTGCGTATAGGTGAACGTCCTCTTTCCCGTAGTTGCGATGTCGAAGAATCCCAGCAGGCCTTGCTGTAGCTTGACGTGATAGATGTCCGCGTTGGGGACCTCGTTCCAGACCAGCGTCACCTGTCCGTTGCCGGCCGACGCGGTTACAACCGGCGCCACTAGCGGCGTCGTCGGATTGCCATTTTCGAGCGCCCAGTCGAGTTTGATCTGTGCGCCCCCATCGACTTGTTTGTATTCGACACGCAGATCGTGAACGCCTTGCGTTACGGGCACCACAATACTTTGGTCGACCAGGACTTGCTGGTTCCAGAGATCGAGGATGCTGGTGCCATCTAACCAAATGCGGATTCCGTCGTCGACGCTATAGGTAAACCGATAGCTGCCGCCCTGTGGGAAATTGGCCTTGCGGGTTAATCGCATCGAATAATTGTTTTGCCCGACGCACTGGCTGGGCGGCATGGCGCCGGAGCTGAAATCAAACCCGCGATCGCCGGTGGCGTCGTAGCGCGTCTCGACCGGCGCGTTCGCCAGCGTTTCGCTGTTGAAAATTTCGAGAAGCCAGGCGAAATCCGGCTCGCTCAATGACAGCGCCGAGCATGTCGGCATGCTAGCGAGCGTCGCAAACGCGCGTGCCGATGGTCCGCTCTCCCCGTCAGCATTAACCGCGGTCACGACATAGTAGTAAGTGCCGCTGGGCAACCCCCCATCGGTATAATTGAGTGCCGTCACGCCGGAGGCAATTGGCACAAACGTGGCGTTGGGATCGGCGTCAATCGTGCGCTTGACGTTATAGGTGGTCGCGCCGCTCGCAGCATTCCAGCTGAGAAAAATAGTTTTGCTATCGACCGCGCTGGCAATCAACCCGGTCGGTGCCGGCGGCGGTGTACCGCCACCGCTTTGGCGGAACCAGCTTAACGTCAGCGCTGCACCGCCGGTCTGCTGAAAATGATCTACTTCGATGGCATACATACCGTCGACGCCTGCCTTGATCGTCGCGGTAAAGTCTGCGACCTGCGGCGCGGTGAATTTATCGATCAGCGTTACGCCGCCCACGCGCAGACGCACACCGTCATCGGCATGCACTTGAAAGGTGTAGTCACCTGCTTGGAGAAACACTTGCCGCGTCAAGCGCGTTGAATAATGTACGGTTCCCGCACAGGAACTGGCGCCGTTGCTGAGATTCAGATCGAAGCCGCCGTTTCCAACCGGGGCGACGTAGCGCTGCTCGACCGTGGAGCCTGTCAACATCTCGTTGTTCCAGACCTGCAGCAGCCACTGGCTATCGGTTAGCGGCAGCGCAGCGTTGCTACAAGAAGTGCCGTTGTCGATGTCGATCGGAACGAACAGGGCATCGCCGAAGAACCCTTGGCAGACGGTGTCCGCGTCGTAGACCATGCTCCACGCGAAATCGATAGTCCCCGTCGATCCGATCGGAGCCATGATGTCGAATGCGAAGTCACGAACGCCACCTGGCGGCGTCGTGATGTTCTGGCAACCCGGGAACCTGTTCGCGTCCGTTGAGCTCAGGAAAGCGCGCTGATTTCCCACGTCGTTGTCACGGATGTATCCGTCGCAGGCCCAGTTGCTCCAAACTACCTTGTTGCTTCCACGCCATGCAGCCAAGCGATAGGGAAACGGCTGGTTGCCCTCCCCGTTCCACGTAAGCCCCCATATGCTCTTGTTAGTTGCCCGTATAACCACGCGCGCAGGAACGCCTGGCTTGAGCTTATCCGGACGCGTGATGAGTTCCACCGTTGCATCGTCGTGGCCTTCGTTACACGTCTCGGGAAGCGGACCCGCGAAACCCGCGCGTGGCAGAACGGGCAGACAAAGAAGAGTAAGCAGGAATAACGGCGCGCTTGGCACGCATGCGATGCAACATGATTTCCCCCCGGATTGAGCGCAGCGGCGCAACTCGCGCGGCCGCAATGGTCATACCTCGCGCGCTCCACCCTTAATTGTCGACAATGGGTGTGGGCGATCGACGTGCAGATTCTATGGGAAGGGATTCGCGATGCCCAT
>JBDTMS010000811.1:0-2584 GCA_039934195.1 Betaproteobacteria bacterium | reverse complement strand
TGTATTTGCAGCTCTTGCAGTGCTTGTCGAATTCTTCCTTGATGCCGTTGATCATCGATTCGGTGGAATACACCTCGCTCGAGACGATCACCAGCGCGTTGACCTTGCCGTCCGTCTTCGCGATGGCCCAGTCGGCGAGCAGCTTGCCGGCCGTCAGATAGTCGATGCCGACGACGCCGTCCACGCCCGGAGGCGCGGCTTGCTCGAAGCCGTTGTAATGCGACGCGATCACTTTGATGCCGGCGCCTGTCGCCGCTTTCACTTGCGGCGCCAGCACGCGCGGGTCTGTGCCGCCGAGCAGATCGATCAAGTTGTACTTGTTGTTGAGCGCGTAGTCCATCCCCTGCACCCACTGCGACGGCTGTCCCTGGTTTTCCCACGCGGTGAATTTGTAGCCGACTTTTTTGGCGACGTCGCCCATCGCCTTGTTGATGTTCTTGGTGAATGGATTTGCGCTCGATACCGGAATGCCGATGATCGATTTGCCGGCCATACATTTCTTGGCGTCGAACTCCGGACCGGCGGCGACGAACTTCGGCAGACTCTTGAACGGTGCGAGTTGTTCGTTGGCGCGTTTTGCGTCGGCGGACTCAGCGTGCGCACCTGCTGCGATCAAGCTCAGTAGCGCGGCACTGCTCATCGTTGCGAATACGGTGGACAACTTCATGAGACGGTCTCCTTCAAAAGGCTGGTTATTGGTATGGGCGGAGCGGCAGTCGAGACTAAACAATCATGACTTGGATGAATCCGTGCGTTGCAGCCACGCGCGAGCGATCTCCTCGCGTGTGGTAAACCAGACGTCGGGGAATTGACGAGCGTAGTCGATGAACGAGCGCAGGCCGCGCACGCGGCCTGCGCGGCCGATGATGCGTGGATGCAAACCAACCGACATCATGCGCGGGCCCTTCGCGGCTTCGGCATACAGGACTTCGAACGATTCTTTCAAGTAGCGATAGAAGTCGTCGGCCTGCACGAAGCCCGGGCTGTTCCAGAAACAGAAATCGTTGATGTCGGGCGTGTAAGGAACGACCAGATGGCGCTTGCCGGACACTTCGACGAAATACGGGACATCGTCGTTATACGCATCGCTGTCGTACAGGAACCCGCCTTCTTCGACGACCAGTCTGCGCGTGCGAACGCTGGGACCATAGCGGCAATACCAGCCGAGCGGTCGCTTGCCGCAGGTTTTCTCGAACGATGCGATCGCAAGCCGGATGTGCTCGCGCTCTTCGTCCTCGCTGAGCTTGAACACTTCTTCCCAGCGGTAACCATGGCTGCAGATCTCGTGACCGCCGGCGACTGCAGCTTTAGCGACGCTCGGGTTGTGCTCGAACGCCACGGCACAGCCGTAGAACGTCGTTTTGATGTGCGTGTCGGCGAAGATGTCCATCAGGCGCCAGATGCCCACGCGCGCGCCGTACTCGTACATCGATTCCATCGCGAGATTGCGAATGTCCGGCGGCATGGGATAGTTGCCCCATTCCGTCATCGATTCCTGATCCGGGTCGCCCATCGCGTGCGAGCGCTCCGAGCCTTCTTCGTAATTCACGACGACAGATACCGCGAGTCGCGCGCCGTTGGGCCAGCGACCGGTGGGCGGTTGATTGCCGTAGCCGACGAGATCGCGCTTGAGTTCCATGTTGGGAGGTCTCCTTATCAGGAATAATGAGCGGCGCGTGGATTACGAGTCGATGTACCTCGAGCGCGCAACTGGTGCGAAAATTACGAGAAGGCGAGAGCAGCGGATGCGTGCGTTAGCAGCGATCGCGCGCCGACGATACGAGGGTGGGAATACTACAGCCATTAACGACGGTTGCAAGGGCGTGCCTTTGGCGACTGAAACAAACGTGCTCGCGATGCCGAACCTGCTTTTGTGACCGAACAATCAGAATACAGTTTGCGCCGAGCATAAGCTCGCGCAAATTGACCTGTCAACGACAAACCCATTACCATCGATTCGATACGCACGAATCAGGAGAATTTAAGTGGAAGATTTTTCCGAAGCCAAGGCGCTCTACGCCAAGAAAGGTCTGGGAAGCAGAGTTGGGTGGGGAACGCGGCCGGCGGTAATCGTCGTCGACGTCACCAATGGATTTACCGACCCCGAGTCGCCGGTCGGCTCCGATCTCACCGAGGTGATTGGGGAGATCAATCGCGTGCTCGAGGTAGCGCGCGGCGCCAACGTACCCGTCATCTATACCTCGATCGCCTACGACAACCCCGAGATCGAAGGCGGCCACTGGATACGCAAGATTCCGGCGCTGCGCGTGCTGCAGAAGGGCACGCCGGCAGTGGATGTCGACGCGCGGCTTAAGCGCAGGCCGAGCGAACCGGTGCTCTACAAATGCTACACCTCGTCATTTTTCGGCACGCATCTGCAAGCCTTGTTGCAGCACCTGGGCGTCGACACGTTGATCGTGTGCGGCTGCTCGACCAGCGGCTGCATCAGGGCGACGGCGTGCGACGGCGTGCAGCTGGGCTTTCGCTGCATCGTGCCGGAATCGGCGGTCGGCGATCGCTCGGACGCGCCGCATCGAGCGAATCTGTTCGACATCGACTCGAAGTACGCCGACGTGATGCCGAT
>JBDTMS010000810.1:0-2585 GCA_039934195.1 Betaproteobacteria bacterium | reverse complement strand
GATTCGATGCAAGAGTGGAAGCGACCTCCTCCTGGTACGGTGCAGCGCTTTCGCAACAAGCGTGCCGATGGAATTTCGTGCGCGATCGATCGGATGTTTTCGTTATGCGTTCATGCTGTTGCGCTTGAATGATGCGATCGAAACGCAACCGATAACGATCCCTTTGAAGGACGCTCGCACCGGCGCAGTGCGGGCGGATACGGCCGGCGCACCGATCGCGTGCGCGACATGACGTATGCAAGTGACACCTCAGTTCGGAGGATTTTTTGCGCGCCTCTTGCCAATCGACCACTACTGTATATAATCACAGATATGCCCAACGAAGAACTGACCACCCGCCAAGCCGAGGTGCTGCAGATGATTGCGGATTTCCTGCAGGCAACCGGCTTTCCGCCCACCCGCGCCGAGATCGCGCGGAAGCTGGGTTTTCGTTCACCCAACGCAGCGGAAGACCACTTGCGAGCGCTCGAGCGCAAGGGCTACATCGAAATGCTGCCGGGTGCCTCGCGCGGTCTTCGCCTGCTCGAAGAGGTCGGCATCCCGATCGTCGGCCGGGTGGCTGCGGGCAGCCCGATCCTGGCCGAACAACATATACAAGGCCGCTACCAGATCGACACCGCCCTGTTCAAACCGCGTGCCGACTATCTATTGAAAGTGCGCGGCATGAGCATGCGAGACGCCGGCATCCTGGATGGCGACCTGCTCGCGGTGCACCGCTCGACGGAAGCACGCTCAGGGCAGATTGTGGTCGCGCGGCTCGGCAACGAAGTCACCGTCAAACGCCTCAAGCGGCAAGGCAGTCAGGTGCAGCTGTTGCCGGAAAATCCGGATTTCGAACCGATCTCGGTGGACTTGAAGCGCGATGCGTTCGCCATCGAAGGGATCGGCGTCGGCATCATCCGGAATGGCAAGTCCCTGTAAGAAGAATTACGGCAGAGCAGCGTTAAGAGAAAATCGCGCCGGGAAATTACGGTCCAGAAATTACGTTCCCAGAAATTACGTTCTCAGAAATTACGTTCAGGAATTCGTGTCAAGAACATCGTCAAGACATCACGGGGCAGGCATTGCGATTGAGAAGTCGCGGCAAGTCTTGCAGTAAATCGTCGTAAGTATCGCGGTAACTATCGATCCCCCCGGCACTGGGGTTACGCGTCAAGCATCGCGTAACGCAGATATACAGCAGCACCACAGAGACGACAATCATGGAACGACAACAGGCAGCAAAGCTTCTGCAAGCCCTGGCGGATGGCATCGATCCCGCCACCGGAGAACAGTTTCCGATCGACAGTCCGTATCAACGTGCCGACACCGTGCGTGCCCTGTTCGTCGCCATCCAGACATTGGGTGCGCCTGCAGCGGGCGTGCCGATACCGCACGGCTTCGTCACGGGAATTGCGGTCTCGCCAGACCAGCCCCTGACCGCAGCAAAAACTGACGCGGCGAGAACCCCTGAAAAATTCCAGCCGGAAAAACCCTTCCCGGAAAAATCTCAACCAACGAAATCGGCTCCCGCGAAGAAAGCCGCACCCGCGAATGCCGGGCGACCCTGGTCGCAGGAAGAAGATCTGCGGCTCGCGCAAGGTTTCGATGCCGGCAGAACGATCGAATCGCTGGCGGAAGACTATCAGCGCAGCCGCTGGGCAGTGGAAGCGCGGCTGGTGCGGCTGGAAAAAATTCCGGCTACGCAATCCAAGCTTCGTTATCCGCTCGGCGCCAACAGCACGGCACCGCAAAAAGCTGAGATGCCGGTGGGCTAAGCTTCCGGTACCGCCACACCTCAGATGCGCAGACTGCAATCGAATCCACGGAAAATCTCGCAGAAATCATGTCTGCCTCGCTGGATATCGTTTTGCAGAACCCTGCCATCTGGCGCGGCGATCAGTACGCCAAGGTTGCGGTGGACAGCATTCCCACCGGCTTCGGCGAGCTCGATGCGCAACTGCCCGGCGGCGGCTGGCCGCGCGCTGCAATCACTGAATTGATGATCGCTCGTCACGGCATCGGCGAGATGCATCTGCTGGTGCCGGCGCTGGCGCATCTTTCGCAGGAAGAAAAATGGCTGATTCTGGTGGGTCCGCCGTATCAGCCTTATGCGCCTGGCTTCGCGTCGCTCGGCGTGAACCTCGCGCGTCTGGTCGTTGTGAAAACGCGCTCGGACAGCGAAAGCTTATGGGCTGCTGAGCGCTGTTTACGCTGCGGTAGTTGTGCGGCTGTGTTGACTTGGCCCGGCTCGACCTCGGCGCCCGCGTTGCGTCGCTTGCAGCTGGCGGCTGAAGAGAGCAAGAGCTTCGGCGTGGTGTTCGGCTCGACGCGCAACGCGGCACATCCTTCGCCTGCACCGCTGCGTATTCAGTTGTCTTCCAGCCGCGATGGCCTGGAAGTGCAGATTCTCAAGCGGCGTGGCGGCGGCTGGGCCCCGCCTTTATCGCTGAAGACCGGTTCGCGCGAGCACTCCGGTGTTGCCGTCGCGCCATTGACCACATTCAATCTGGCCCGGGCGCGACGTGTGCGATATGGCCTGGTTTAGCGGGTGATCCGGTGTAGCGCGTGATCCGGTGTAGCGCGTGATCCGGTGTAGCGCGTGG
>JBDTMS010000809.1:0-2587 GCA_039934195.1 Betaproteobacteria bacterium | reverse complement strand
CACCGATCTAAAGATCGAAGAGGAGTTGAAGCACCATCCCGCTCTCACACTGAATCTACTACGACTGGTCAATTCCCCCGGCGCAGGCGTTGGCCAAAAGGTCGGATCGATCAAGCAAGGCATAATCGTCCTCGGCAGAAAGCAACTTCAGCGCTGGTTGCAATTACTGCTGTATGCGAACAGTTCGGGCCAAGCGGGCCGCAACCCTCTTATGCACACGGTCGGGAGGATGCGTATCAATGATCAGGGGAGAATGTTTTGTGCTCAATAGCCACGTTGACGCGTAGGTTTGTAAACGAGTCACCGTCTGACCTGAGGGTTCTGGTGCATCTGCGGGTGTAGTACGGTGGGGTCTTCTCTGGAGATTCTGATGACCAAGCCGTCGGAACGTGATGCGATCTATTTGAAACGGCCCTTCGATGCCGAGATCAAAACGTTCGGTGTGTGCGCTGGTCTATCCGCTACAAGTTGAGTTACAGAGACCTGGCCGCGATGATGGCAAAGTTGGCGATTGTGGTAGAGCATATAAGTCGAAAACCTCAGGTCTCGACGTTGCACTTTACGTGCGTGCACTAGGCAGCAAAGGCAGTATTTGCTTGTCCGACGTAGCGATTTCGCTACTGCTCTATCCGCTTCGAGATGTCGTCAAATAGCCCGGGGCAGATGCGATCGGCGCGTGCCTTTACGTCGAAATCCAAGGCGACATGCTTTTCATCGAATTGATCCAGTAGCTCATCCAGTCGCGGAATCCAACGCCGGTTAAGTTCTGATTGAACTTCTTGTAATACGTCTGCTTCTCGTCCGCGCAGCGTCACATTGCTAAAGTGAGCGATAAGCTCGATACGTAACTGTGCCGCGGCCTCTTGGGCGGCGGCGTTGAACAACCGGACGTGGATCAGCTCGTGTTCCAGTACTTGCTGCTGCAGACAATGGGTACCGTCCAGCTCGGCCGCTAGGTATACGCGAAACGGATCGTAGCGCAGCCGGATTTGGATATCGGCTTTGCCACAAGCGACTCCGGTAAGCGAATCGACAGTGCCGTTCAATGAAATAGAGAAATGTCGCCGCAACTTGGCTTCGGTCAGCCCGACACTTCGATGACTGGGAGAACCATCGGAGGAATGGGGCATATCGAGCGCGCGCTTGCTTTTGATCAATGTAGGAACCGCGTTTTCAAAGACGACGCTGATATGCGCCTCTCGGGACTGGGCTGCACAGCGTTGCTCAAAATCTTTCGAATAAGCAAACGTTGCAGATGCTAAACCGCCAATTAGGAGGACTGTCCTAGCGAACGGATGGCTCAGCCAACGTTTGCGGTTTGCCGCCTGCCGTTTTATTTCGCGCGGTTTCACGTGTGGCTCGATTTAGATCGCTGACAAATGTGCGAGTGATACTCACGCAGCATTCGACCACGAGCCACAATCGCAAGGACATTGTTACGATTCGCTTGGAAGGACTTAAACGCGCGACACCGCGGTCGCGCAGCGTTATGGTCGACACGAAGGTGCGCACCCGCCGGCGTTCTTCAGTAGTCCGCTGTCTGCCGCGATCCCGAAACCGGTGGCGTTGGCATCGCCAGACTAATGGACTGGCTATGCGCAATATCCAGAGCGTCTGCGCGATTCGACTGTCACGTGATATTTCCGGGGGTTGCCCAAATGCAGGGCCGTCTTATGGATAACTGTCTCAACGCCAGCGGAGAAGCACACACGGCGCCGGTATTTTTCCCGCTCTGGCAGCGCTTGGCACGACCGAGCTGACGTGAAGTACTACGACGCCCGTTTTTCTCGAAGTCAGCTCAAGACCTTTGATGCGTTGAATGGGATGTGCTACAACACAGAGCGAACGCATTCGGGAACTACTGCTATGGCGAACCGTCCGGTCTTTCTTAACAGCGCTACGTTGCGTTGCGCGAAGCAACTGGATCGAATTACACCAACAAGACCATCCCAATAGCTTAATCGACGTGTCCGTCAGAGCACGCGTTGGTTAGGACAGCTAATCATGCCTAGCACTTCGCAATCGGGCGCCGCACAGTAGAACTCCCGGAGGAACGGCGTCCTATCTACGCTGGCAGCAACGCGTGCAGACACTGTTCGCCGTGCGCACGCCAAATCCGAGCTGTGCATTTGGTAAGAGGGCGTAGTCCCTGATTGGCGCCGGCATAACTAGTGCCCGTAGCCGGTACTTTGTCGCATAACTGCTGTACTGCCCGCGCGACAATTGACACTAGCATAAAGGTTGTTGTCGCGGCCAGCGTAAGTATTACGAACTCGAGTTACTGTTTGTTGCGCGGAGTTTTGCGTGAAGTTGCGTGAAGCCCGTGCGCACGATAACGGTAGAGCAATAAGACAGCAAAGAATGTGCGTTGTTTGACAGGCGAGGTATGCCACGGGTTGCATGACCGCCCCGAGACACTGATGGGGCACACGTCATTAAAATTGGGGATCCCAGCGAGGTCAATGATCAAAAACGAAATGAATGAAGCCAAACACAGCAACCGCAAGCTAGCGACGCAAACGCGAGCGTTATCTGTCCTAACCAAGACTTGATCTGACGGACACGCCGACTATGCTTCTGGGGTTAT
>JBDTMS010000808.1:0-2587 GCA_039934195.1 Betaproteobacteria bacterium | reverse complement strand
CGCAGTTCGGTATCAATCACTACTGCACGATCGGCCTCAACAGCAAAGAAGCCAATAACGAGGCGCTGGCAGAAGAAGTGATGGACGTATTGCCGCGCTATTTATCGAAAGAAGGCGTCGTCGCGGTCGGGGAGATCGGCTACGACGATCAGACCGACGCCGAAGATCGCTTCTACCGCGCCCAGCTCGAGCTGGCGAAGCAATTCGAGATGCTGGTGCTGGTGCACACGCCCCATCGCGACAAGAAAAGCGGCACCTCGCGCAGCATGGACGTCGCCGTCGAGCACGGCATCGCACCCGATCGGCTGGTCATCGATCACAACAACGAAGAGACCGTGCAGGAAGTGCTGGACCGGGGCTTCTGGGCCGCCTTCACGATCTATCCGCACACGAAGATGGGCAACGAGCGCATGGTCGAGGTCGCGCGACAGTACGGATCGGAGCGCATCTTCATCGATTCGAGCTCCGACTGGGGCGTGTCCGATCCGCTCGCTGTGCCGAAGACTGCGCGGTTGATGCTCGAGCGCGGCATTGCCGTGGCCGACGTCGAAGCCATCTGTTACGGCAACGCGTTGAAAGCCTACGGACAGAGCGGCCAGATCAAAGAAGACGATTGGCTCAATCCGAAAGCGATCGACCAAAGCGTGCTGTACGAAGGCAATTCCGTGCTGCGCGGACAACAGCCGCGCATCGACGAATTGCCGAACATTCCCGGTGCTAACGAACACCCCGGCACTAAAGAAGAATTGGTATTTAAGTAAACCGCGGCGCCCGACCGCCGCAAACAAGAGATAGAAGAAGATGAGCGATACGAGCGCACGCATCACCACGCTGCCGCAATTCCAGCGGGTTCATCACCAGCGGTTTACCGTCGAATACAACTATCCGGTGTATTTCACCGAACGTGTGTTCGGTACTGCCAACCCGGTGTTCTGCGAGGCGCTGTCCCGTACCGAGCCGGACAAGCGACATCGCTTCGTCGTGTTTATCGATGAGAACGTCGCGGCGTACCGCCCTGATCTGCTCGGCGACATCAAAGCTTACGCACAGCATTACGGCCAGCGTATCGAGCTGGTCGCGCCGCCCGAATTGATTCCCGGTGGTGAAGCGGTCAAGAACAGTCCCGAGCTGGTCGAGCGTTTGCAGCGCCGCCTGGTAGAGCTCGGCATCGATCGGCATTCCTACGTCGTCGCGATAGGCGGCGGTGCGGTGCTGGATTTGATCGGCTATGTCGCGGGCACTACGCATCGCGGCGTGCGCCACGTTCGTGTGCCGACCACGGTGCTCGCGCAGAACGATTCCGGCGTCGGCGTGAAAAACGGCGTCAACGCGTTCGGCGTCAAAAACCTGCTGGGCACGTTCGCGCCGCCGTTCGCGGTATTGAACGATCTGGAATTTCTCACCGCGCTCGAGCCGCGCGACAAGATCGCAGGTATGGCCGAAGCCGTGAAAGTTGCACTCATTCGCGACACGGTATTTTTCAACTGGCTCGAAGCGCACGCGGATGAGCTGGTAACGTTTCAGCCGCAGGCGATGGCGCACATGATTCGCCGCTGCGCCGAGCTGCACATGCATCAGATTGCGCATGGCGGCGATCCATTCGAGGCCGGCAGTGCACGTCCGCTCGACTATGGTCACTGGTCGGCGCACAAACTGGAGTTACTGACGCAGCACGCTTTGCGGCATGGTGAAGCGGTAGCCATCGGGCTTGCGCTCGATACGCGCTATTCGGTACAGGTCGGTATGCTCGCAGCGGGCCAAGAGATCCGCATTTGCGCACTGCTGGAAAAGCTCGGCTTCCGGTTGTGGCACCCGATGCTCGAGCGACGCAACGCGGATGGCGAGCTGGTGATTCTCGCGGGCCTGCGCGAATTCCGCGAGCATCTCGGCGGCGAGCTCACCGTCACGCTGTTGCGCGAGGCCGGCGTCGGCGAAGAAGTGCACGAGATGCACGAGGGCGAAATCTTGAAAGCCATCGCCTGGCTCAAGCTTCGCCTGGAAAAGCGATGAGAGTCGCCAACGACTGCCATCTCACCTACTGCACCAACATCCATCCAGGAGAGACGTGGCCGGAGGTGCGCCGCAATCTCGAGCGCTATCTGTTGTCGGTCAAAGGTCAGCTTGCACCGCGACAGGGATTCGGCGTCGGTTTGCGCCTGTCCGCCGTTGCAGCGCGCGCGCTGGCACTGCCGGCAACGCTGGCTGAGTTCAAGAGTTTTCTGCACGCGAACGATCTCTATGTATTCACGTTGAACGGATTTCCCTACGGTCCGTTTCATGGCGAGCCGGTGAAAGAGCGCGCGTATTTGCCCGACTGGCGCGCAGAAGACCGCCTCGACTATACAAATCTGCTCGCGGATCTGCTCGTACAGCTGCTGCCCGACGAGCCCGGTCTTGAAGGCAGCATCAGCACCGTGCCCGGCGCATTCAAGCCGCATATGGACACGCCGGAAAAAATCGCGCAGTTCACCGACGTCATGATTCGTCACGTGGCGTATCTGGTGCGCGTGCGTGAACGCAGCGGCCGCACGATCGGGCTGGCGCTGGAACCGGAGCCGTTTTGTTTCTTGGAAACAATCGAAGAAAC
>JBDTMS010000807.1:0-2594 GCA_039934195.1 Betaproteobacteria bacterium | reverse complement strand
CGCCGGTTCGATGTCAGCGACTTCGGCACGCCGGTCGAATATATGGAAGCGACTTCGCAAGGGAGCAGCACACGGATCTTGATACAAGCGCGAGGGCGCTGGGAGCAGTCCGCGTATCAGACCGACAATCGTCTGATTGTGGAAGTCAAACCCATCACCGAGCAGGCGCAAGCGAAAAAAGTCGGCTACACGGGCGAGAAGCTGTCGCTCAACTTTCAGAACGTGGAAGTGCGCGCCGTACTGCAGGTCATCGCAGACTTCACCGGGTTGAACATCATCACCAGCGACACCGTTACCGGCAACCTGACCTTGCGTTTGAAAGATGTTCCATGGGATCAAGCCCTGGACATCATCCTGCAGGCGAAGGGCCTGGACATGCGCAAGAACGGTAACGTCGTCTGGATCGCGCCGCGCGACGAGCTGGCCACCAAGGAGAAGCTCGCGCTCGAGTCGCAACAGCAGATCGCCGAGCTCGAGCCGATGCGTACCGAGAGTATTCAGCTCAACTATCAGAAGGCCGAAGCGATCCAGAAACTCATCTCTGACGCCAATCAAAAGGTGCTGTCGAAGCGCGGCAGCGCGGTGGTTGACGCGCGTACCAATACGCTGTTCGTGCAAGACACGCCCAGTAAGATCGAGGAGATTCGCGCCTTGATCAAGCAGATCGACGTCGCGATCCGCCAGGTGTTGATCGAGTCGCGCATCGTCGAAGCGAACGATACATTCAACAAAAATCTCGGCGCGCGGCTTGGCAGCTGGAGCAAGGGAACGGCGGGCGGTTTCGGCGGGGGCAATGTGCAGGTTGTCCCGGGCGGTACAGCGCGCAGCCTTGGATTTCAGACCGATCAAGCGGCAAATTATTCGGAGAGCTTTTTCCCCGATGCTTTCAGCGTCAACCTACCGGCCGCAGCGGTCGCAGGCTCGCCTGCCGCGGCGTTCGGCTTTACCCTCTTCAATAGCGCTGCGACGCGTTTTCTCAACCTCGAAATTTCCGCTTTGCAGTCGGATGGCAAGGGCAAGATCATCTCTAACCCGCGTGTCATCACGGCGGACAACGTTGAGGCGATCGTCGAACAGGGAACAGAAATTCCGTATCAGCAGGCAACCAGCAGCGGCGCCACCAGTATTTCGTTCCGTAAGGCGACTCTCAGCCTCAAGGTGAAGCCGCAGGTCACGCCTGACGACAACGTGATCATGAATCTCGAGATACATAAAGACTCGGTCGGCACGCAAACCACCGCCGGCCCATCGATCGACACCAAGCAGGTCAACACGCAAGTGCTGGTGGAAAACGGCGGTACCGTCGGCATCGGCGGCATCTTTACGCAGACCGAAAGCAAGACGGTCAATAAGGTGCCTTTGCTCGGCGATATCCCAATCGTAGGTCTGCTGTTTAGGCAAGAACTGAATACCAACGATCGCCGCGAATTACTGATCTTCGTGACGCCGCGCATTTTGCGCGACAGCCTCAGCTCGCGCTGACCGAAACCAAGCGGCGTTCAGCGCCGCCGTCTTCGCACACTGCCGATGCGCCGCGGATTTATCCGCGGCGCAATCGTTTCATCCATGCCGTTTGCTAGAATGCCCGGATGGAGCAGACCAGCGATGACATCTACCAGGGCCGCGGCAGCGACGCCGACGCCTTTCCGAGCAGCATTTTCCTAGTTGGAATGATGGGCGCCGGCAAGACCTCGGTCGGCAAAGTGCTGGCGCGGCGGCTCGGCAAGACCTTCTACGACTCCGATCACGTCATCGAAGAAAGAACCGGCGTCAAGATTTCGGTCATCTTCGATCTGGAAGGCGAGACCGGCTTTCGTACGCGCGAGTCAGCAGTGATCGATGAGTTGAGCGCGGTCAAGAATGCGGTGGTCGCCACCGGCGGCGGTGCGGTGCTGATGCCGCGCAATCGCGAAATCCTCCACGGACGCGGTACGGTGGTGTATCTGCGTGCGGCGGTCAGCGAGCTGTGGAACCGCACTCGGCATGATCGTCATCGCCCGCTATTGCAGACGTCCGATCCCCACGCAAGGCTGTGTGAGCTGTACGCCCAGCGTGATCCGTTGTATTCCGATGTCGCACACGTAATCGTCGACACTGGTGCGCAGAGCCTGAAGAGTCTGGTCGTCAAGTTGGAGCAGCGATTGCTGGAGTTGAACGATCGCGCGCCGGCGCCGTCGTCTCCGCCGCAAATCTGACAACCCCATAATCTGACAACGCCATGCAGACTGTTCAGGTTCCGCTGCAGACGCGCAGCTATCCCATTCATATCGGTGGTGGGCTGCTGACTCAACCCGGGTTGTTGCTTGCGCATCTGCCACAGAAGCAGATCGCGATCGTGACCAATCCTACCGTTGGCGGCTTATATCTGGCAGCGCTGAGCGATGTGCTTTCGACGCATGGCGTTAAGATCGTGCGCATTCTCGTCCCCGACGGTGAGCAGTATAAAAACTGGGAGACGCTCAATGCGATTTTCGATCAACTGCTGGCGCATCGATGCGAGCGCAAAACGACGATCCTCGCTCTGGGCGGGGGTGTCATTGGCGATCTCGCCGGGTTCGCCGCGGCGACGTACCTGCGCGGCGTGCCGTTTATCC
>JBDTMS010000806.1:0-2603 GCA_039934195.1 Betaproteobacteria bacterium | reverse complement strand
TTTTTACCGGATCTGAAACCGCACTATCCGGGCTACATTGCGTGGCGCTGTCTGGTCGACGAAAACGATCTGTCGGCGCAAACGCATGCGACGCTGTTCGGCCGCTACGCCGTTTGCGTGACGCCGGGAGAGCAGGGTATCGGCTACGCGGTCCCGGGCCCGGACCAGAGCATGGCGGCCGGCAAACGGCAATACAACGTCGTCTGGTATCACCCAGTTCCCGAGGCGGACCTCGCGCGAATGATGACCGATGACAGCGGACGTCACCACGCCAACGGCATTGCTCCGGGGCTGATCAGTGCGAGCGTTCGTCAGGAGATGACCGAGATTGCGAAACGCACGCTTGCGCCGCAGTTCGGCGAAGCGATCGAGCGAGCGAAGCTCGTGTTCTTTCAACCGATCCTCGATCTGGAATCGCCGCGGCTGGCGTTCGGCCGAGTCGTCATAATAGGCGACGCGGCTTTCGTGGCGCGTCCGCATGTGGCTATGGGCGTCCCCAAAGCAGCGAGCGACGTGCTGGCGCTGGTACAGGCCCTCGAGCGTAGCGGCAATAAAGTTACCGGCCTGCAGTCGTTCGAAGCTGAGCGCCTGCGCATCGGTGCCGCCATCGTCGCCCGCGGAAAGTATTTGGGCGCATACATGGAGTCGCAACTGCAACCGGAGAACATCCGCCGGCATGCCGAAGCTCTGCGCGTAGCGGAACAGGTGATGATGGAGACGGCGGCGCCGATGAACTACAACTAATACCACTGGGGATTACAACTAGCACCACTGGCTGCATGCGCGGCCAAGGATGAAAGCAAGGAAAAAAGCACTGGACCGCGCCGATCAAAAAATAAATGGGAGGAGGGCTCGTGGATATAAAGCTAAGAAGGGTGTTGTTCGCGTCGGCTATCGGCTCGGCGCTCGAGTGGTATGACTTTTTTATCTATGGCACTGCGTCCGCGCTGGTATTCGGCGAGTTGTTTTTTCCGAAGATGGATCCGGCGATGGGGACGCTGGCCGCGTTCGCTACATTCGGCGTCGGCTTCTTCGCACGCCCTCTGGGTGGGCTGGTGTTCGGACATCTGGGCGACCGCCTCGGCCGCAAGCCGATTCTGGTCATCACCTTGCTGCTCGTCGGCGGCGGCACGTTTCTCATCGGGCTGCTTCCCACATATGAAACCGCGGGCGTATGGGCGCCGATCATGCTGGTGACGTTGCGTCTGATACAAGGCTTCGGGGCTGGTGCCGAGTACGGCGGCGCGGTGCTGCTGGCGGTCGAGCATGCGCCGCCAGGCAAACGAGGATTCTTCGGCAGCTGCGCAGCGATCGGCGTGACCTTGGGCAATCTACTGGCTGTCGCCGTGTTCGCGCTGTTCTCGGCACTACCGCACGATCAATTTTTGGCCTGGGGCTGGCGCGTGCCGTTTTTGCTGAGCATCGTGCTCATCCTGGTCGGCGTCTACATTCGCGCGCGCGTAACGGAAACGCCGGTGTTCACCGCTGCGCTCAGCAAGAAGAAGGCGCTGAAGTCGCCGGTGCTCGAAGCGGTCCGGCAGCATCCGCGCGAATTCCTCGTCGTATTGGGCTCGCGCCTGGCCGAGAACGGCCTTGGCTATCTGTTTCCGGTGTTCACGCTGAATTATCTGACCAAGACGCTGCACATGGCGAAGAGTACGGTGCTGACCGGAATCATGATCGCGTACGGGCTATCTTTGATCACGATACCGATGTTCGCCATCCTGTCTGATCGCGTCGGGCGCCGGCCCGTCTACATGGGCGCAGCGATCTTTTCCGGTCTATTCGCGTTTCCGTTTTTCTGGATGGTGAATACGCAGGATCCGCTGCTGGTCGGCATCGCGCTGGTGTTGGCGATCGCGGTGGGCGTGCAAGGCATGTTCGGACCGCAGGCCGCGTATTACTCCGAGCTGTTCAGCACGCGGCTGCGATTCAGTGGTTTTGCGTTTGCGCGCGAATTGGGCTCGTTGCTCGCTGGGGGCCCAGCGCCGTTCGTGTCCGGACTGCTGGTGATCTGGGCGGGTGGCGCGACCTGGGGTGTCGCGCTCTATATCATCGTGTTGTCGATACTGACGACGACAGCGATCTTTTTCGGTCCGGAAACCTATCGTACTGACATTAACGTCGACGCAATCAGGGATTGATTTATGAACATGGTGCGCTGAGTGGTCGAGCTCGCGTTGGCCGGTAGCGCGCCCGGCGCGATGCTATGAAGATATGCCTCTGAGCGAACTGAATACCAGCAAGGCGCTCGTATTGTTTTCCGGTGGCCAGGACTCGACGACCTGCCTCGCCTGGGCACTTGAGCGCTATACGCACGTAGAAACGATCGGATTCGACTACCGCCAGCGGCACGCGGTCGAGCTCGATTGCCGTGTGCGCGTCCTGCAACGGCTGCGTGCGGAATTTCCGAACTGGTCGGCTCGGCTCGGAGAAGATCGCGTGCTCGACCTCGGTCTCTTGTCTGCAATCGGCGAGACGGCGATGACGCGCGATATCGCGATCGAGATGGGCGAAAACGGTTTGCCCACGACGTTCGTGCCGGGCCGCAATCTCATGTTCGTCACAACCGCGGCCGCTGTTGCATATCGCCGCGGCCAGAA
>JBDTMS010000805.1:0-2607 GCA_039934195.1 Betaproteobacteria bacterium | reverse complement strand
GAATGGATCGATCGATCGCGTCCGCTGGCGTTCGAGTTCGAAGGCCGGCGCTACGACGGTTTCGCCGGCGATACGATCACCAGCGCATTGAGTGCGGCCGGCCTGCGCATGCTGGGCCGCAGCTTCAAATATCATCGCCCGCGCGGCGTGCTGTCGCTTGCGAATCACGACGTCAATGCGCTCGTCCAGGACGGCAAGTCGCTCAATCTTCGGGCGGACGTGACGCCGCTGGAAGCGAACATGCGTTTGTCCGCAATCAACACATTCGGCGGCTTGGCGGCCGATCGCGGCCGCCTGCTCGATCGCATGTCGCGGTTTCTGCCGGTCGGTTTCTACTACAAAACGTTCTATCGCCCGAAGTTCGCGTTTCCGCATTGGGAGCGGCTCATCCGCAAAGTAAGCGGGCTCGGCACGCCTAATTTTTCGGCTCCGCGTGTGCTTACGCCGAAGCGCTATGACTTCTGCGACGTTCTGGTGATCGGCGCCGGACCCTCCGGAATTTCCGCGGCGCTTGCGGCAGCCAAGGGCGGAGCGAAAGTTATTCTGGTCGATGAAAACGCGCGCATCGGCGGCAGCCTTACGTATGCGCGCGACACGGCAAGCGAATCCGAGTCGTTGTCCAAGCTGCTGATGCGCGTTGCGGTAGAGGCCAACATTAGCGTGCGTGCGAGCACATTTGCCTGCGGCTATTACGCCGATCACTGGGTCGCTCTGATCGATGCGGAGAAGATGACGAAAGTCCGGGCGCGCGCGGTGATCGTCGCTACTGGCGTGTTCGAGCAACCCGCCGTGTTCCGCAACAACGATCTGCCCGGCGTCATGCTTGCTTCGGCCGCACAACGTCTGCTGCAACGATACGCGGTCAAACCGATGCAGCGCGCTGTGGTATTGACGGCCAACGCAGAGGGCTACGCGGCTGCGCTCGATCTGCTCAACGCCGGTATCGAAGTTCCGTGCATCGTCGAAATGCGTGTCGCGAGTGAAGAAACGCCGGCGGTGCAGGAGTTGCGCCGACGCTCAATTCCGATCTACGCATCGTCATGTATTTACGAAGCGCATCCGGCTTACGGGCTCACTGGTGTGGACGCGGCGGTGGTCTGTCCGCTGCGTCGCGACGGCCGCGCCGATACGGTTTCGCAACAGCAATTCGATTGCGACGGCATTCTGATGGGCGTCGGATTCGCCCCAGCCAACGCGCTGTTGCATCAAGCCGGCGCCCGCATGCGCTTCGATGAGGCGATACAACAGTTCGTCCCCGACGCGTTGCCCGACGGCGTTTTCGCCGCCGGTCGAGTCAACGGTCGATACGACATGGGTGCGCGACTCGCGGACGGCGAACGTGCTGCCCTGCTTGCGCTGGGTCATGTTGGTACGGGTCATATGGGTATTGGCCACGTGGGTACGGGTCAGGCGGGTACGGGTCAGGCGGGTACGGGTCAGGTGGGTACGGGTCACGAGGACATGGGCCACGTAGAGATAGATAGCGCGCAGCCCGACCCAGCGGTGGCGCTCGAAACTCGCTGTCCGTCGCATCCGTATCCTATCGTCGAGCATCCCGACGGCAAGAATTTCGTCGACTTCGATGAAGATCTGCAACTGAAAGACTTCATCAACGCCGCGCAAGAGGGCTTCGACAACATTGAATTGATGAAGCGCTACACCACGGTTGGGATGGGACCGTCGCAGGGCAAGCATTCGAACATGAATGCAATTCGGATTCTCGCGCGGATTCTCGAATTGCCTGTCCCGGAAGTCGGCAGTACGACGGCGCGGCCATTCTTCCATCCGGTGCCGTTGAGCCATCTCGCAGGACGCGGCTTCACGCCGGAACGACGTACACCGCTGCATGCCCGGCATCAGCAAGCGGATGCAAAATTCATGGAGGCCGGTGTCTGGCTGCGGCCCGAATACTATGGGCGGGACGGCAAACACAAGCCCGATCTCGTCATCGACGAAGCGATGGCCGTGCGCAACAGCGTTGGCCTGATCGATGTCGGCACGCTCGGCAAACTCGCGGTGATCGGCCCGGATGCGGCCGAGCTGCTGGAGCGGATGTACACCGGCCGCTTCAAGAACTTGAAGGTCGGCATGACACGATACGCGCTCATGGTTGACGAATCCGGCGTCGTCATCGATGACGGCGTGGTTGCGCGCATATCCGAAGAAAGTTTTTACTTCACGACTACGACGACGGGCTCGGCCAGCGTATATCGCGAGATGCAGCGCTGGAACGCGATCTGGGGTTTGCACTGCGGGCTCGTAAACCTTACCGGTGCGATGGCAGCGATGAATGTTGCCGGTCCCCGCTCGCGCGACGTGCTGACCGGCCTTACCGATATTGCATTGGAGAACGCTGCGTTTCCTTATCTGGGAATACGCGAAGGCCACATCGCCGGCGTACCCGTGCGCGCGATGCGCGTCGGATTCGTCGGCGAGCTCGGCTATGAGATTCATGTCGCCGCAGATAACGCCGCTTATCTGTGGGATGCGCTGGTGGAATCCGGCGCGGATTTCGGTATTCGGCCGTTCGGCGTCGAAGCGCAGCGCCTGCTGCGGTTGGAGAAAGGTCACATCATTATTGGACAAGACACTGACGGCCTCACTACG
>JBDTMS010000804.1:0-2607 GCA_039934195.1 Betaproteobacteria bacterium | reverse complement strand
GCGTGATCGAGATGCCGGAGAATCTGGAACGCACCGAGTTGCGCGACGCCAGCTCCGGGTTTATCGCTTATGTGCCGATCGGCAGCATCGGCAAAGGCGAAGCACTCGTTTCGACGGGCGCGGGCAAGACCATCCAGTGCAGCATTTGCCACGGTGCAGATTTGAAAGGCCTCGGCCCGGTCCCCGGTCTTGCCGGGCGTTCGCCGAGCTATATCGTGCGGCAGCTCTACGACATCCAGCACGGTGCACGCAACGGCGCCTGGACGGATCTGATGAAGGCGGTGGTGTCGCAGCTGAGCGAGGAAGATCTGGTGTCGATCGCGGCCTACACCGCATCGCGCGCACCGTGAGCTGACCGCGCACCTTGAGCTAGCCCAGCGCAATTGCCTGGGCCCAAGCGCCCAACGCGGCGCTAGACGAGAACCCGGCACGATTTGCTACGGAGCGACTTGCTACCGGCCGGTGCTAGCGCGGGCGATTCGCTGCCCCGGCAATTTCGCTACCCCGGACGTTTGCTAACCTGGGTGATTTCGTCTCTCCATAGTGTGAGCGATTGACTGACTTCAGGCCGGCGATTCCGCAGCCTCAACTGCGATCGAAGAAGGCTTGCGCACGGCCATCGAGATCGACACATCGTTGCCATCCGCACGTCGAATCTTTCGCGCGGGAACACCCCAACATCACGCCGACATTCAGGGGCTGCTACCCACTAAAGTAATCACGTGAGACGACGATATGAGGACCGGTAGCCAGCAGCGGCGCCGGTCGGCGAAGCAGCCTGGTGCTTGAGAGAAGACGCGACTCAAGATCTCATTCGTAGTTGCCTGCGCGGTGCCTTGCCAGGGGTGAAAATGCAAACCAAAACGATGCTACCCAAATCAATATTACTCAGCGTGATTGTTCTGCTCTGCGCCGGCTGCGCTCACAACTATGGAGCGGCTGGCGTCAAACCCGGGGGAACCGCGAAAGATGCCGAAGACGTGACATTGATATGCACGCGTCAGGCGGACAATCATGGTGGCGCTAATGGTGCGCAATGGATACCGCTTGCCGGGTATTCAGTGTCTAGAAACATTCGGATCGAGGAATTTAAAAGCTGTGCTGAGGCGCATGGCTACGCAACTATTCCGCCGTCGGATTAGCAGTCGTCTCCGGCTATGGAGATCTGGATCCGGGAATTTGCCGGAGATCAAGTCAGCTCCCTGTCTGCGACGTAGCCCCGAGCCTGTCATTTCGGCGTCTCACGCGAACGGCTAGTGTGCTGACTAACAAGTACTGTCATCCCTTCACGATTTGGTGTAACTACAGCGGCACTATCGGGGGCGGAAGACGCTCTGGTCTCGTAGTACCCTAACCGGATTTCCGAAAGTTGTGCCAGTCGGCCGAATCGCTTTGCGCATCGCGCCAAAGCTGCGCAAGTGCCAGCTCGATCTGCGCAACGTGGCGCGTGCCGTCGCGCGCGACCATCGCATCGTGATCGAATGCAACGCTTGCGCAATACGCACCGTCGCTGGTGGCGATGTTGACCAGATGCATCGGCGTATCGTCGGCGCTCTCCGAGTGGTGCCAGGAAAGTCGCAGGTCGGCCGGACGAAAGCCGTGGCGCGATGCAATTGAGGCAATGTACTGACCTAGGTACAGACGCCCACCGTAGTAAGTTCGAAAATCATCCGTCGTCATGTGAGTAGCAAGCATGGCGCTCTCCCAAGTTAGGCTGGGCGCCGCGGCGTGATTCTGCTGCAGGGCTCGGCCGATTCGATGAAATAGCAACGCCGACAATTTACCCGGGCAATACGACACCGCAGTGACAACGAGCAAGGTCTACCGGATCTAACACCGGCGTGATCGAGTGGGCGCGATAGCCCCTGCAGTAGCGCAGCCGATCCGGGGCGCCGCTGACACTCGCCTACACCGCGCCGGGTAGTACCCGCCTGCGCGGCGTCGGTCGATTCATCGTACTGACACTAAATTGCAATACGACGTACTCACAATGAGCGCACTTGCGATAGACCGGAATCGACCCCTCTGTAATCGACTCTGTAATCGACTCTGTAATCGACTCTGTAATCGACTCTGTAATCGACCCCTCTGTAATCGACCCCTCTGTAATCGACCTAGGCGCCCATGAACACTACCTCTTACGCTCCAACCACGCTATCGCCGTCCCCGCCTGCAGTGCGTCCGCATCTGGATCGCAAACCCGGTCCGGTGACCGCGATCATTTTCGTGGGCATGCTCGCGGTTGGCTTGCTGTTCACGGCATACAGCCTGGTCAGCGACGTGACCGAGGCAGGCGCGCGAACGACCAGCTGGCTGCCGCTTATTTTGCTCGGCGTGGCGTTGCTGATCGCGCTGGGGTTCGAGTTCGTCAACGGCTTTCATGACACCGCGAATGCAGTAGCGACGGTGATCTACACGCATTCGCTGCCACCTAATTTCGCGGTGATGTGGTCGGGCCTGTGGAATTTTCTCGGCGTGTTGGTTTCCAGCGGGGCGGTCGCGTTCGGGATCATCTCGTTGCTGCCGGTTGAGCTGATCCTGCAAGTTGGATCGAGTGCGGGATTCGCGATGGTGTTCGCGTTGCTGATCGCGGCGATTATCTGGAAT
>JBDTMS010000803.1:0-2608 GCA_039934195.1 Betaproteobacteria bacterium | reverse complement strand
CGTTGCGGGGGCGCACCGATGGCGCGGTCGCTCGTGGCTGAGCGTGTCGCGATGCGTCCGCAAAGCCTGTTCAATCAACATTTGCTGGACCGGCTCGGCGGGAAGCCGCTGTCCTTGACAAGAGACGATTGGAATGCGGGAATGCGCGATCGATTGCCGGGTGCGACAGGGATCGCCGCGAAGGCGCGTATGTTTGAAGCGGCTTAGCGCCTCGTTTGGAGCGTGCGCATTCGGCCGCTGCAGACGTGCGTCGATATCGCGACGGCGCAGCGCCATTATCTTACGGCTGACGGCGTAGCGATTTCAGACGCGCACGCTTCCGTTGCCGCGGCGACCGGCCTCGAGCGGCACGACTGACGATCCCACACGATCCCGACGCCATACCGATGGCGGTACGCCGACGGCGCGCTTGAAAGCGCGGCTGAATGCGGCCTCCGATTCATAGCCTGCATCGAGCGCCACGGACGCCAGCGGCGCACTGCTTTGCGTAAGCAGGCGCGATGCAATTTGCATGCGCCAGCTGGTCAAATATTGCATCGGTGTCATGCCGATGAATTGTACGAACCGCTCGTGCAGCGCCGAGCGCGACAGACCCACGCGTTCGGCCAGTTGCTCCATTGTCCAGGTTTCGGTCGGGCGTTCGTGCATCAGGCTCAGCACGCCGCCGACATAGCGATCCCGCAGCCCGGCAAGCCAGCCGCGCTGATCGTCCGGCAGACGCGCGAGATAGCGCCGCAGCAGGTCGACGAACATCATCTCGCTCATGCGCTCGAGCACGACTTCACCGCCCGGGCGTTTGCGTTCGGATTCGGCCGCGGCGAAGCGCGCGAAATGCGCGACCCAGTCGTCGGCGCCGGCGGCAAGCTCAGCGGCCGGCACATGAATCATCCGCGGCAGCGTGCCGAGCAGCGGATTGAACGGACGGCGATCGCAGCCGAGAAAGCCGCACAGCACACTGGTTTGCACGACCTGCGCCTGAGCCGACACCGCCGCGCTTTCGACCGCCTCGCCTTGATGCAGCATGAAGGGAAGCTGCGCCGGGCGCTGCAAGAGAAAATCGAATGGTCTCGGTGCGCATACCAGGCTCGCTCGAGAGTACGTGCGCATCGCCGTGTGGGAACGCGATCACGTCGCCTTTATGCAATTGCACCGGCGCCTCGCCGACCACGCCGGCCCAGCAGGTGCCTTGGATCAGGACGTGATATTCCATCACGTGCTCGGACTCCGGCATGATCTCCGGTGCAATGACGGAGGCTTTCGGCGCCTCGGTTACCCACGGGTTCGTGCAGTCGATGTGGAAGAACAGCGCGCCGCGCAGCCGTACGCTGCGCAGTACGTCGGATAAGGTGTCCTGAGTCATGCGCGGCAGTCTGAGCTACGCGCGGAAAAATGTCACGGCGGTACGCACACCGGTCGGCACACTCCTGCAGCGGCGTGCCACGGTCGTGTCTGCGGGCCGACCAATTGTTTCCGGCGGGTTGCGGTTGCTAATTTTGTGAGGACGCATACCTGCCGATTCGGCGACTAGAGCAGAGCGCCAGGGGTTTGCGAGGAGGGGGACATCGCACACCGAACGCGATGTCCCTGGCCATCTAAACCTTTATGTGGACATCTAAACCTTGATCGCGAGCAACTCGCCCAGATGCTTGTCGAGTTGCGTGAGTGCGCTGGGGTCTGCGCCGAACAGCGCGAGATGACCATCGATCGTTCGAATCGGCCGGAACTCGGCATTTCGGATGAGCCGCCACTCGGCCTGGCAATCGGACGGCGGAAAGAACATGTCCGACGTCATCGGCATGACGAAGGTCTTGGCGGTGATGCGTGCCAGCGCCGCTCGCAAGTCGCCACCGGTGTTGCGGCTGACGTCGCCGCGCTGCCACTTCCACGCCATGCACAGCAGATCGTTGGGATCCATCACGCTGAAATAGCCGTACATGAAATTGATGATGAAATCGTCCATCGACGAGAAGCCCAGCGCTTTGGGCCGATTCTCCTGGAAAAATTCCGTGCTCCAACCCATCACAGCCCACATCTTGGCGTGGCGCAGCAGCCCTTCGCGCACATCCGCTGCCGATGCATAGAAACCCTGCTTGAAATCGGGATCGGATGTGATGGCATCGACCAGCGTCTGGGTGAACAGAAAATCGTGAGCGGTATTCTTCGCGGTGCCGGCAATCGGCGCGGCGCGCTTCACCATATCCGGATGGCGTACCGCCCACTCGTAGGTCTGCTGCGCGCCCATCGAGCCGCCGACGACCAGAGCGAGACTTTTGATCCCGAATTTCTCGTTGAGCAATCGGTGCTGCGCGGCCACGTCGTCGCCGATCCGCACGTGCGGGAAGTTCGCCATTCCGCCGGGGGCCGGTGTGTTGTGCGGTGAGCTGGAAAGCCCGCCGCCGATCTGATTGACGACGATGATGAAATACTTTTCCGGATCGAGCGCACGGCCGCTGCCGATATAAATCTGCTCGATGATTTTGTTGCTGCCCGAATACCAAGTGGGCACCAGGATAGCGTTGTCTTTGGCGGCGTTGAGCTTGCCGAACGTTGCGTAGGCGAGCTTGCATTCGCGGATCGTGCCGCCTTCTTCGAGCTCGAGATTACCGAT
>JBDTMS010000802.1:0-2612 GCA_039934195.1 Betaproteobacteria bacterium | reverse complement strand
TTCCTCCTCGAATCTTCCATGCTACGCATGCGGCTGAGCTGTTGTCAAAACGTCGTCCTTATTCGTTCTGTGTGGCGTCAATTAAGTTATCTGAACGTTTCCGTTGTGCGATAGCAGCGTCCAGGGATGTGGACATTACTGAGAAGGAAATGTTCGCGGTTCGAGTACAAGACCACCAATCGCGACATGGCGGGTGATCCTGCACCGGGCCGAGTACAGCCCTGAGGCGGACGGCAATATTCGACACATTCTTTGCCAGTTCGCTCCCTTTCGTTTTAGATCTATGCGCGCGGGCGCATCACTTACATAATCTGACCGAGCCCATTCATACTCCCGTGGGCGATCGTTTTTGCGCCCTGATTGAGCGGCATAGTTTAGGGCGATAACAAAAAAGGAATCTTTACGTCGAAAAGCCCGCTCAACAGGGCGCTCCTGGACCCGGATGCTTCGCGCTGATCGAAAACTCGTACGCTGGAGCACTCCAGCATCGGAGATTGCTGCAGCTCTAGCCCGGTTGGCTGTACGTTATAGGCAGCCGTTTAGCAAGAGAAGGATCCTGGTCGCAATGAAAATTGCCGGAGAGGCAACCGAACAGAATAGGAGTTAATAAAGCATCGATTCGTATTGAGGCTGCAGCTGTGAGCCACAGTGCTCAGTAGCCGCGGCGTTTCCAAACGACATTTGGTAAATCTCGGGGGGGACATTAGATTCACAACGTCAGCCGCCAGAATCGACCCAACATCTACGTGACCTGCGCTTAGCCACGCTGGCCCCGGCGTCGCGACGACGTCCTTCATGATCCTTACATCAATCTTGCCTCCATTGGACACTCACACCGATACGGTCGCGACACTGATTCGCGGCTTTTTATTGCAATCCCACAAAAATTGTTTCTTCGTATTGGATGAAAAGGGTCGCATTCTGGCGTGTATGGGTGCCACGCAATCCATTTCTGGTTATCACGAGATTGAGCTCGTCGGTCGCTATATGGATTGTCTTTTCACCCCTCATGATCAGGAGCGCGTGCTCCTGCGCGTCGCGCTGTACATGGCGCTGAGCTCACCGGCCGCAGACGAGTGCTGGCATGTGCGCAAGGATGGCTCGCTGTTTTGGGGCAGCGGCACCTACACGGCAATACGCGATGAGCAAGGTATGGTGGCCGGATTCATAAAATCCCTAAGAGATCGCAACAGAGCCTAATCGCGCACGCGGCCCACCAATTGAGAACTCAAATTTCCGGACTAGTTTCGGTGTGAGGAACTTCTGCAACATTATTTGCTCGGCCGCTCCGCTATATCACAATGCAGCAGCATCAACTACACAAGAACGTTCGCAGTTAATCGAATCGCCCGAGCGTATACCGTTTCGCCTGATTGTTAGCCCGATTGGGGTGCGTTGGATTACCTGCCCCACAGATCTCTACGGTAGCGTCACTCATTTCGGATCACTTTGATGGATAGCAAAAAGCAGGCAACTGACTCCGATGGCAAGCGCCCTGGCTTGCAGTCGGTAATACGTCGATGCTCTAGAACTGAACATCGCGCTAAGCGATTTCCTGCCTAAGGACGGTGCGCATTTGATGCACCTGTCAAGCGGGACGATGGTGATCGGTACTCGCCTGCGCGACGCCTGCGAGGTTACGCGGCACGCCGGGATGTTTCACTCCTTCAGGCTTTGGGAAGCTTGCGTGATGAGGTCCAGACGCAACGTGATTAGGCGGCCTTGCTGAGCCTCGATGAGATAGCTGGCCAGCGCTAACGGTAGCCGATTTGCCGCGGCGGTACACCGCACTTCGGCACGCCGCATTGAGATCGTGCATATGACATATGGGTTACGCAGGCTGCGTCGGTTGGTCGACGAATTGGGAGTACGAAGCGCTTCGAGTTCCTAATAGCGAAGGCCCACGTAGCAGGTCCTTGTGGACGTTTGGCAGCGAGGAAGCTTCCAGATACCAATATCCCGCGACTGACTCCGCCAAAACGCGTCCCGAGGCCTCGTGTGCAATGGGCGTTTGTAGCTAAACCGGCGCGGTCCCGCTCGCTATTCAAAAGCGAGCGGCCTAAAGAAGTGTCTGGTGGTGTCGCTACACCGTTACCCGCAGTTACCTGCGAACCGAGGCGGCACGCAAACGATGGAAAACGATATCAAGGCACCAGCCAAGTCTCTAACCAACGTGTTACGGCAAAACGAGCACGCGAAAGAGCTGGTGCAGGAGTCTGCCGTAGAACTGTCGTCGGTTAATGTAGCCATCAAGCAAGAGCTTGGAGAGAAGGAACTGGAACCCGGGATCATAAACGTCCTGGTAAAAAGTGAGGCCGTTGAGAATAAAGTCCAACAAGCCTCGGACGCGCTGGCAGTGGTAAATCAGGCCTTAGGGGCTGAAGTCAAAGACAGGCACGCGCTGGAAGATCAATTAGCGAGTGTCATCGAGAAAGGTGAGGCCGCCCGGCATGACGCCATCCACGATCCTCTGACCGGGCTGCCGAACCGCATGCTCCTGAATGACCGTCTGGAGCATGGGATAGAACAGGCAAAACGCCACGGCAGAATTTTGGCTGTGATGTTCATGGATTTAGACAACTTCAAGACCATAAACGATTCGTATGGACACG
>JBDTMS010000801.1:0-2618 GCA_039934195.1 Betaproteobacteria bacterium | reverse complement strand
CGGCATCGACGTGCGCCGTCAGCAGTGGCTTGCGTTCGCACTCGCCGGCGCGTTCGCGGGCCTTGCCGGCGCGCTGTACGCTTTCCACAAGGGCAGCGTGTTTCCCAACGTGTTGTCGATTCCGCAGTCGATCGACGCACTGGTGATGGTGCTGCTGGGCGGCGTGCAGACACTGATAGGGCCCATCGTCGGCGCAGCCGTATATCACTTTCTGCAAACGGAGATCATGCGCAGCACGCAATACTGGCGTGCAATCCTCGGTGCGGTGATCTTGTTGTTGGTCGTCGTATTCCCGCAAGGCATTGCCGGCTTCGCGCGCCGGCTCACGCGCACCCGATTGACTGCATGAGTCTTCTCGAGGTCTCTCATCTCGCAAAAGCGTTCGGCGGCGTGCAGGCGGTCGCCGACGTTTCGTTCCAATTGCAATCCGGCGAAATGCTCGCGTTGATCGGACCGAACGGCGCCGGCAAGTCGACCTGCTTCAATCTTCTCAACGGCCAGCTCCGGCCCGACTCGGGCACGGTTACGCTCGACGGGCGCGAGGTAACCGGCATGCGTCCGCGCGGCATGTGGTGGCGAGGCGTCGCGCGGACGTTTCAGGTTACCGAGACGTTCAACTCGATGAGTGTTCGCGAGAACGTCCAAACCGTGCTGCTGTCGCGTGCGCGCGCGATGCTCGGTTTATGGCGGCCCGCCGACCAGCGTTTTCGCAGCGAAGCGCTGGCGCTGCTCGCGCAAGTCGGCATGGCTGCACAAGCGGAGCGCATCTGCGGGCTGCTCGCGTACGGCGATGTAAAACGCGTCGAGCTCGCGATGGCATTGGCGAGCGCGCCGAGCACGTTGTTGCTGGATGAACCGACCGCCGGCATGGGGCCGAAAGAGCGCAACGATCTGATGGCGCTGATCGCAAAGCTGACCGGCGAGCGCAGGATGGGCGTGCTGTTTACCGAGCACAGCATGGACATGGTGTTCACTTATGCCCATCGCGTGCTGGTGATGGCGCGCGGCAAGCTGATCGCGCAAGGCGCGCCGCAAAGCGTGCGCGACGACCCGCAGGTGCAGGCGGTCTATCTCGGCACCGGCGCTGCGTATCGGCCGCGCGCGGGGGCGCTGTGAGCGCAGCAACGATGCCCTCGCTCAGCGTGCGCGATCTGCGTGCGTACTACGGCCGCGCACAGGTGTTGTTCGGCGTGAATCTGGAAGTCGGCGCCGGTGAAGTGGTCGCATTGATGGGGCGCAACGGCGCCGGCAAATCGACGACGCTTAAATCGATCATGGGTCTGCTGCCCGACGTGACAGGCAGCGTCACCTTCGGCGGGCGCAACTTATCGGGCCTCGAAGCGTTTCAGATCGCGCGCACAGGCATCGGCTACGTGCCCGAGGAGCGCCGAATTTTTTCCGAATTGAGCGTGCTGGAAAATCTGGAAGTCGGCCGTCAGCCGCCCCGCGCAGGCGCGCCGCACTGGACCTTCGAGCGACTCGCGAAGCTGTTTCCGAATCTCGCGGAAATGCCGCATCGTCCCGGTGTGCGCATGAGCGGCGGCGAGCAGCAGATGCTGACCGTCGCGCGGACCTTGATGGGCAATCCGCATCTGGTGATGCTGGACGAGCCCTCGGAAGGCATTGCGCCGCGTATCGTCGAAGACATGGCAAATATGATCGTCGCGCTGAAGCAGGACGGTTTGAGCGTGCTGTTGTGCGAACAGAATCTGCATTTCGCGCAAATCGTCTGCGATCGCGCCTACATAATCGAGAAAGGCCAGCTGCGCTACGAAGGGACGATGAGCGCACTGGCGCACGACGACGCGGTGAAACTGGAATACCTTTCCGTTTAAGCCTGGAATACCTTTCCGTTTAAACTTGGGTTTGAACGAACGCGCAGAACGAACACGCAAGGGATGCGAGAAACGAAATGTCTGCAGATCCAAACTCGACGCCGAACGGCAAGCTCGTTATCAAGAACATCGGATTGCTGCTGTCGGGGGATATCGAGCAGCCGATCCGCGATGCGGACACGATCGTCGCTATCGACGGCATCATCGTGGCAGTCGGGCGCGAAAAGGATTGCGACACCACGCACCCCGATGTGCTGATCGATGCGAAGTCCACGTGTGTCAGCCCGGGGCTGATCGACAGCCATGTGCATCCGGTGTTCGGCGACTGGACGCCGCGGCAGAACCAGCTCGGCTGGATCGATTCGACTTTGAACGGCGGTGTGACGACGATGATCTCGGCAGGCGAGGTGCACTTGCCGGGTCGCCCGAAGGACATCGTCGGCCTCAAGGCATTGGCGATCACGGCGCAGCGCGCGTTCGCGAACATGCGACCCAGCGGGGTCAAGGTGTTGGCGGGCGCGCCGGTGATCGAAGAAGGCATGGTCGAATCCGACTTTGCCGATTTGGCGCAGGCCGGCGTGACCTTGCTCGGCGAGGTCGGGCTCGGGTCGGTGAAAGCCGGCGCGCAGGCCCGGCAGATGGTCGCGTGGGCGCGTAAGTACGGCATCCAAAGCACGATACACACGGGCGGCCCGTCGATTCCCGGCTCAGGCCTGATCGATAAGGATGTCGTGCTGGAAGCCGACGCCGACATCATCGGTCACATCAACGGCGGTCACACGG
>JBDTMS010000800.1:0-2620 GCA_039934195.1 Betaproteobacteria bacterium | reverse complement strand
GAATCCGCCGCGAACACGCACGCAAGTTGAAATAGCAAATCGCCGCGGTCGGTCGCGAGGCATAGGACTGCTTCGCGCGGTACCAGCGTGTAGGTGTTGCGCTCGCCGGTCGGACCCGGCAGCGTGATCGTCACATGCACCGGGCTGGTCGCAGCGAACGTGTCGCAGCATGCGGCCAGCTCGGTTTCGCCGTCGCTTGCGAGCCATGTGCGCAACGCATGCAGCGCCGCGAGGCGATCCGCGGGTACAGCGAACTCAAGATCGCCGTCCAATCCGGCGATCGATACAACCGGTGCCGCAGACAGCAGCCGTCGCAGATACAACGGTCCGCCGGCCTTCGGGCCGGTTCCCGACAGACCCTCGCCACCGAACGGCTGCACGCCGACGACGGCGCCGATCATATTGCGATTGACGTACTGATTGCCCACATGCGCGCGCTCGACGATGAAGTCGATCGTCTCGTCGATGCGCGTATGTACGCCGAGCGTCAATCCATAGCCGGTCGCGTTGATCTGGTCGATCAATGCGGGGAGTGCATCGCTTCGGTAACGCACGAAGTGAAGCACCGGGCCGAACACTTCTCGTTCGAGCTCGTCGATGTGGTTCAGCTCGACGAGCGTCGGCGCAACGAAACTGCCGTGCTGATTTTCATCGACGCCGAACCGGTGCACTGCGCGGCCGTTCGCCTTCATCGCAATGACGTGAGCTTCGATCGTTTGCTTTGCTTCGTCGTCGATGACCGGGCCGACGTCGGTGTCAAGCCGATCCGGCTCGCCGACGCGCTGTTCGTGCAGTGCGCCGAGCAACATCTCGAGCACGCGGTCGGCGAGGTCTTCCTGCACGCACAGAACGCGCAACGCGGAGCAACGCTGGCCCGCGCTGTCGAACGCCGATTTAATCGCATCGGCGACGACTTGTTCGGCCAGCGCCGAGGAGTCGACGATCATCGCGTTCAAACCCCCGGTTTCGGCGATCAAAGTCAGCGGGCGATGGTATTCATCGAGGCGGCCGGAGAGGTTCTTCTGCAGAGCGCGCGCGACCTGCGTCGATCCGGTAAAAACGACTGCACGGATGCGTGCGTCGGCAACCAGCGCGGCGCCGACTGTTTCGCCGCGGCCGGGCAGCAGTTGCACGGCGCCGACCGGTACGCCAGCGCGTCTTAGCAGTCGGACGGCTTCCGCAGCTACCAGCGGTGTTTGCTCAGCCGGCTTCGCGATCACCGTATTGCCGGCTACCAGTGCCGCCGCGACCTGCCCGGTAAAAATCGACAGCGGGAAATTCCACGGGCTGATGCAGACGACGACACCGAGTGGGCGATATGTGTCGTTGCCAAACTCCCGTCGTACTTGTGCAGCGTAATAGCGGAGAAAGTCGGCCGCCTCGCGGACCTCGCCGATTGCGCTTGCGATGGTTTTGCCCGCTTCGCGCACGATAAGTCCGATCAGCTCCGGCATCTGTGCTTCCATCAGATCGGCCGTATGCGTCAGCGTATCGGCGCGCGTCAGCGACGACGTCGCGCGCCACGCAGGCAAGGCGGTGACGCTCGCCGCCAGCGCGTCGGAGATGTCTTGTTCAGTCGCCGCGAAGACATCGCCGACGCGATCGCGACGATCGGCCGGATTAAGCACGGATGCAGGCGTTGCGGACAGGCGCTCGTCGTCGCCGACCATCGGGGCTGCTATCCAGTTGCGGCGCGCGCCGTGCGACAACGTCGCCGACAAAGCGGCCAGTTCATGCTGGTTGTTTAAATCGATTCCGGTCGAGTTTCGCCGATCCGTACCGAACAGATCTCGCGGCAGGTTGATCGCCGGATGCGGCAATCCGATCGCGCCTTCTGTGTGTACCATCTGCTCGACCGTTGCAACCGGATCGGCGACCAGCTCTGCGATCGAAATCGTCTCGTCCGCGATTCTATTTACGAACGAAGTGTTCGCGCCGTTCTCCAGCAGACGCCGAACGAGATAGGCGAGCAGCGTCTCGTGCGTGCCGACCGGTGCATAGATGCGGCACGGCCGTCCGAGGCCGCCGTCCGATTCGGCTGCGATCACGCGCGAATAGAGCGGCTCGCCCATGCCGTGCAGACATTGAAATTCATATTGGCCGGAATAGAAGTCTTTGCCGGCGCTGCGATAGATCGCCGCGAGCGTGTGTGCGTTGTGCGTGGCGAACTGCGGATAGATCGCGTCCGGTGCGGCGAGCAGCTGGTTGGCGCACGCGAGATACGAGACATCGGTGTACACCTTGCGCGTATATACCGGGAAGTCTGGGAGCCCTTCGACTTGCGCGCGTTTTATTTCGCTGTCCCAGTAGGCGCCTTTTACCAGCCGCACCATTAACCGATGGCTACTGCGGCGCGCGAGATCGATGAGGTAATCGAGGACGTACGGACAGCGTTTCTGGTAGGCCTGCACGACGAAGCCGATGCCGTTCCAGCCTTTGAGCGCCGGCTCGAAGCACAGCTTCTCGAGCAGATCGAGCGACAGCTCGAGCCGGTCGGCTTCTTCGGCATCGATGTTGAGTCCGATAGCGAAGCGCGCAGCCCGCTGCGACAGTTCCACCAGACGCGGATACAGCTCAGTCATCGTCCGGGCGCGTTGCGCATAGCTGTAACGCGGATGCA
>JBDTMS010000799.1:0-2621 GCA_039934195.1 Betaproteobacteria bacterium | reverse complement strand
TGCGGCCGGCCTTCTGCGACTTTGTTCACCGCCTGGACGCGCAAGCCGTTCTCGATCAGCACCGCCGCGGTGCCTCGCGTCGCGATTAAGCTGAAGCCGAGGCCCGCCAGCGTCCGCGCGAGCTCGACGACTTTCGGCTTGTCGCCGCGCCGGACGCTGATGAAAACCCTGCCGGACGTCGGCAGCCTGATGCCGGCGGCGAGCTGCGACTTCACGAACGCTTCCGCGAACGTATCGCCGACCCCCATCACCTCGCCGGTGGACTTCATTTCCGGCCCGAGAATGGTATCCACACCGGGAAACTTCAGGAACGGAAACACTGCTTCCTTGACCGAATAGTACGGCGGGATGATCTCGGTTTTCATGCCTTGCGCCGCCAAGGTCTGGCCGACCATGCAGCGCGCCGCAATCTTTGCGAGCTGCAGGCCGGTCGCCTTGGAAACGTACGGTACCGTGCGCGACGCACGCGGGTTGACTTCGAGAACGAAGACCACATCGTTCTGAATCGCGTACTGCACGTTCATCAAACCGACGACTTGCAGGCCTTTAGCCAATGCGACCGTCTGCCGGCGTAGCTCTTCCTGCAGCGCATTGGACAAGCTGAACGGCGGCAGCGAGCACGCCGAATCGCCGGAATGCACGCCGGCTTGTTCGATGTGTTCCATGACGCCGCCAATCAGCACATCCTCGCCGTCGCAGATCGCGTCGACGTCGACTTCGATCGCATCGTTCAAGAACCGATCGATCAGCACCGGCGAATCGTTGGAGACTTTTACCGCTTCGCGCATATAGCGCTCGAGATCGGACTGCTGATGCACGATCTCCATCGCACGGCCGCCGAGCACATAACTCGGGCGCACCACAACGGGATAGCCGATCTCCTGCGCGAGCGCCAGCGCCGATTCCGGATCGCGTGCCGTTCGATTCGGCGGCTGCTTAAGTTTCAGCGTATGCAGCAACTTCTGAAAGCGCTCGCGATCCTCGGCGCAATCGATCATGTCCGGCGTGGTGCCGATGATCGGCACGCCGTTGGCTTCCAGATCGCGCGCAAGCTTGAGCGGGGTCTGGCCGCCGTACTGCACGATGACGCCTTTGGGTTTTTCCACCGCGACGATCTCGAGCACATCTTCCAAGGTCAGCGGCTCGAAGTACAACCGGTCGGACGTGTCGTAGTCGGTCGACACCGTTTCCGGATTGCAGTTGACCATGATCGTCTCGTAGCCGTCTTCGCGCAGCGCGAGCGCGGCATGCACGCAACAGTAGTCGAACTCGATGCCTTGGCCGATGCGGTTCGGCCCGCCGCCCAGCACCATAATTTTATCGCGCTGAGTCGGGCGGGCTTCGCATTCCTCTTCGTACGAGGAATACAGGTAAGCCGTGTGCGTATCGAATTCTGCCGCGCACGTGTCGACGCGCTTGAACACCGGACGAACGTTGAGCGACCAGCGATAGGTGCGCACATCGGTTTGCGTAACGCGCAGCAGACGCGCCAGCCTGCCATCGGAAAATCCGCAGCGTTTGAGCTTGAGCAACGCCGCGTGGTCGAGCTCGCCGAGCTTCTTACCCTGCAGTGCTTTTTCCTGTCTGACGATGTCGTGAATCTGCGCGAGAAACCACGGGTCGATGCGGCTCAACTCGTGCACCGCTTCGATCGTCATGCCGATGCGAAACGCATCGGCCACGTACCAGATGCGATCCGGTTTCGGCTCGGCCAGTTCCTGCTCGATGGTGTCTTCGTCGGTGGATTTTTCGTCGAAGCCGTCGACACCGGTCTCCAGGCCACGCAACGCCTTCTGCATCGATTCTTGGAACGTGCGGCCGATCGCCATCACTTCGCCCACCGACTTCATCTGCGTGGTGAGATGCGCGTCGGCTTGCGGGAATTTTTCGAACGCAAAGCGCGGCACTTTGGTGACGACGTAATCGATCGTAGGCTCGAACGAAGCCGGCGTCGCACCGCCGGTGATGTCGTTGCGCAACTCGTCGAGCGTGTAGCCGATCGCCAGCTTGGCGGCAATCTTGGCGATCGGAAATCCGGTGGCCTTCGATGCCAGCGCCGATGACCGCGATACGCGCGGATTCATCTCGATGATCACCATCTGACCGTTTTTCGGGTTGATGGCGAACTGCACGTTGGAGCCGCCGGTGTCGACACCGATCTCACGCAGCACCGCAATCGATGCGTTGCGCAGAATCTGGTATTCCTTGTCGGTCAGCGTCTGCGCCGGCGCGACGGTGATCGAGTCGCCGGTGTGCACGCCCATCGCATCGAGATTTTCGATCGCGCAGACGATGATGCAGTTGTCCTTGCAGTCGCGCACCACTTCCATCTCGTATTCTTTCCAGCCGATGACCGATTCTTCGACCAACAGCTCGCGCGTGGGCGAGGCTTCCAGCCCGCGTTCGCAGATCGTCACGAATTCTTCGCGGTTGTAAGCGATGCCACCGCCGCTGCCGCCGAGCGTGAACGAGGGTCGCAGCACCACCGGAAAACCGAACGATGCCTGCACTTGCATCGCCTCTTCCATGCTGTGCGCGAGCATCGAGCGCGGCGATTGCAGGCCGATCTTGGTCATCGCGACCTTGAATTTCTCGCGATCTTCCGCCTTGTCGATCGCTTC
>JBDTMS010000798.1:0-2623 GCA_039934195.1 Betaproteobacteria bacterium | reverse complement strand
TCGCGATCGAGCTTGTCGCCCATACCGGCGTGCAACGTACCCTCCAGCACGGTGATCACTTCGTCGGTCGAATGCCAGTGCGGTGAGATCACGAAGTTGGCGGGAAATTTCAGTCGTACGACCACCGGTCCGCTTGATCCCGGGACGCCTTGCAGGACCGCTACCTTGGCGCCCTTCTCGAACGCGGGCAGGGGCGAGCCGGGCAGAATCGGATCGCCCCACTGCAGCTTGTCCGGTGTCAGCATCACCATCGTGTTGTCTGCATGCAGGCTCGCGCAACCCGATAACGCGATCGCCAATGCCGCGACCAGCGTGGTCGCCCAGTCCGCTGTCGAACGCGCTAGCCCTCGATGCTCAGTGCAAGAGGTGTTGAACGTCTCCGTGAAAATTGCATTTGTACGCGTGCTCATTTCTGTCTCCTGGTAATCCGGCTTGACCGGTAACACACAGTGCCGGACACTTAACGCTCGCGACAGATACAGTCGCAGACGAAAACGTCAGAACTGTACCGGCGCAATTACCGGCACAGTTGACCGCGAGCGGTGGATATTAAGGGAGCACTGCGATGATGTTGAATCTCGAAACGCAGGGTCGAAGGCCGTTGGTCGATCAGATCGTCGACGCTATACAGCGCCAGGTCAGCGACGTGTGGTCGCCGGGCACGCGCGTGCCTTCGATCCGCGAGCTGGCACGTAGCCATCAGGTGAGCCGCTTTACAGTCGTCGAAGCGTATGACCGGCTGGTCGCGATGGGCTATCTCGAAGCGCGGCGCGGCTCCGGCTTCTACACGGCGCATCGCAGCGGCGACACCAATTGGAGTGGCACGAACACGGAGCGTGCGCGCGGCTTCGATGTCGCATGGATGATTCGCCACGTGCTTGAAGAGCGCGGCGACACGCTGATGGCCGGTGCGCCCTGGCTGCCGGACGAGTGGCTCGATCAAGCCGGCATTCGCAACATCGTGCGTCAGCTCGCGCGTAACAACGGCAATCACCTGCTCGGCTACGGGCATCCCGCAGGATATCCGCCGTTGCGCCAGCAACTGCAACTGAAGTTGCAGGAGCTGGACATCGCAGCGCCGCCGGACCAGATCGTGATGACCTACGGCACCAGCCAGGCGCTCGATCTCGTGATCAAGCGACTGGTTAGGCCCGGTGACGCTGTGCTGGTCGATGACCCCGGTTACTACAATGTGTTCGGATACCTTCGCTCGCATGGTGTTAGGTTGCTGGGCGTGCCGCGAAACGCGGATGGTCCCGACGTCGGCGAGCTGCGCCGCCTGGCAGCGGAACATCGGCCCAGGGTCTACTTCACGCAAACGGTAATGCAGAATCCGACCGGCACCGACATGAGTCCGGCAGTGATGTACCGCGTGCTGCAGGCGAGCGAAGAATTCGATCTGACCATCATCGAAGACGATACGTACTGCGACTTGCAGACAACCCCGAGCCCGCGACTGGCGACGCTAGATCAGCTCAATCGCGTGATCTATGTACGCAGTTTTTCCAAGACGCTATCCGGCAGTTTGCGCGTTGGCTTCATCGCTGCAAGTAGAAGCGTCGCAGACGACTTCATCAATCTAAAAGTGCTGAGCTGTATCACGACATCGCAATTCATCGAGCGGCTGGTCTATTTAATTTTGACCGAAGGCCACTATCGCAAGTACGTTGAGCACCTGCGCAATCGCGTGGACCAGGCTCGGGCCGCCATGCTCGGACTGATGAGAACAGTCGGCATGCAGGTGTTCGCGGAACCGGTGAGCGGCAATTTCGTCTGGGCGCGGTTTCCGCACATTGACGACGCGGCAACTTTATCGGAGCCCGCGCTGCAAGACGGCGTCATGCTTGCGCCGGGTGCGGTGTTCCGCCCGAATCTCGAGCCGTCTCCTTACATGCGGTTCAATGTGGCGTGTCAGGGCGATCCGCGTTTGCAGAAGTTGTTATCTCGGATTGCGCAAACGCCCAGTGAAGGGGCAGCATAAGAGTGAAGGACAGCATGAGCCCTACCGATCGACGTGCTGTTTTTGAATCTCATCGCGCAGTCGGTCCAGAGCAAGCATCAGCGTGATGCCGCGGTGCGCGGCATAGCTTCGCAACGCGTTGAGCAGTCGCGTACTGATCACAACCGGACCGCCCGATACGCGGATCAGATGTCCGCCGTCCTGCGGCAAGAAGTCTCGGAGCGAGACGCCCAACTCCTGCAGCATCGATGTCTTGATGAGCTTGAGGTCGTTACGTTCACCGACGCGGCCGGCGTTGCCCTTGTTTAGGTCCATACCACCTACAACGGCGGTTGTCGGCGGCAGTTTAGAGATTAATCGTGTGGGCTTGAGCGTTTGTGTCTACACCGGTACGCCGCCAGCAGCGGACCGCATCAGTTCGGTAGGACGGTCGGCGACAGTGAGCCGACGGCAGCGCACTGCGAAACGGGACGATTGCTGCAATGTCCCGCGTCAAGAAATGGATGAGGGGCGGCTACAACAAAGAGTGGCAGACGGCGTGTCTGTCGGATAGCCCGTCAGATAGAGGGGCCGAAAACAGCGTTGTACCGGGCCGCCTGACCGGCAACGCGTCCAGCTCCTTCTCGGGAGGTAAGTCGACAATATCGCAAGCCAGACCCCGGC
>JBDTMS010000797.1:0-2635 GCA_039934195.1 Betaproteobacteria bacterium | reverse complement strand
GACCCAAGCGGTATGGGGCAGCAACTCGGCAACGTACGTGCTGAACGCGCTCGGCCAGCGCGTGGTGAAGACGCCCAATGTCGGCGCTGCGACGGTGTTTCACTACGATGCGGGCGGGACGCTGGTCGCGGAATCGAACACCGCGGGTGCGGTAGGCAAAGAATACATTTACTTAAACGGGACGCCGGTCGCGCTGGTCAATGCAACCGCGCCCACGGTGCTGTACTACGTTCATCCGGATCACTTGGACACCGCACGCGTCATCACCAATAATGCGAATGCAATCGTGTGGCGTTGGGATGGCGCCGATCCGTTTGGATCCGCGCTCGCGAATGAGAACTCGAGCGGGCTGGGGACGTTTATCTTCAATCCGCGTTTTCCCGGGCAATACTTCGATAAGGAGACGCGGCTTCATTACAACTACTTTAGAGATTACGATCCGGGGACGGGAAGGTATGTTGAGAGTGATCCGGTTGGGCTCGATGGTGGACTCAATGCCTATGCGTATGTCGGTGGCAACCCATTACGTTGGTCTGATCGTTTTGGCTTACAGGTCGTAGTCCCTGCTAATCCGGCGGCTGGCGCGGCTGGTGGAGGCACATGGTGGGGTAGTCGGCAGAAGCGCCGCGATCCTAGCGGATTCGAGGATCAGCTTTTTCCTGACGCAAGCAAGAAGCCGGGTATCAAGTGGCCGGATTGGTTAAGGCCGTGGATCAATTCAGAGTCTATGGATGAAGAGGAGTCAACCTCCGAGACTCCTCCTGAACGAGGACTACCTCCCCCTGGGATTAAACCGCCGACTCCCGATGCGGACAAATGCACTGTCGGACCTGCAAGTCGTCCCTCCGAGCGGAACAAGGGCGGCAAAAGCACTTGGGATCCATATGGGGGTGAATGGCGCTACTTTCCCGAAGATATATGGCATAACCCTCATTGGGACTACAACCCACATGATCGGCCGTCATCTCCATGGCAAAACATTCCGATTGGCGGTTTACCGCCACGCAAGTCATAGAAAGGGAATGCTATATGACCCAAGCTCATAAGTTGACTTACGGTTATCTACCAAATTTCAGAGGGGATCATGTAGTGCTATTTGCGGGTGATCAGCAATCACTCGAGTGCATGGCTGACCTATTTGACAAGCTAGCATGTGGAACTGCAAACCTAACGGCGATGCTTCACACTGAACTTCTGTTTGCGCCGAACCGTGGAGTTCCGCTTACTTTAACTGTTACGGATGCAAAACTAGGCATGAGACGCGTTGGCCCCACTTCTTCCGAGCCGCGCTTGGAATGGAGAATCTCCAAAGATATAGCAACTCGCTTTGCAGGACTTACCAGGGCTGTTGCTGCTATGGATGAACCGGCGCATCAATACCTCGACACCGACGGGGAAGACGAAGTAACTGTTATCGTGTCGAAGGGCGAATACGACGAGGAGTGGCTGAATCAACAACGATAGACAAAATGACTCCTGATGCTCGCCTCGGCTTTCACCCGGTGCGTTCTTGCGTTTGCTCAGACAGCACTGGACTAAGCGAATAGACAGAGGCCTGCGCGTTTGCGACGGCAGGCCTCTGTGAGACCACTTTACACACCTTCGCCAGCGACGCTGTGGCAGCTAGCGGATGTGCCTGATGCGTTCAGACGTGCCTGATGGAGTCGTGAAACCGTCTCTACGTGTTACGTAATCCCGCCGGCGTCACACCGAGCACGCGTTTGCAGTGACGGGTGAGATGGCTCTGGTCGGCAAACCCCACCGCGGTCGCGATCTCGGCGAGCGAGCGTTGACCTGAGCTCGCACTCAACAGCGAGCGTGCCGCGTTGACGCGTGTTTGAATCAGATATTGATACGGCGATACGCCGACGGTGCGTTTGAACAAGCGCGAAAGATGAAACGGACTCACACGCGCAGCCGACGCAATGTCTTCGAGCGAGAGTGCCGTCGCGAAGTTGCGCTGCACACAGCGCATCGCATCCGCGACCGCACGCGAGGTCACCTGCGCAGTGCCTACCGGCGCAGGTCGTTCGTTCGCTTCGATGACCGAAACGGTGGCGTAATTACGCAGCAGATGCACGGTGAGGATGCTGGCGAGCGATTCTGCGTACAACATTGCACCGGTGTCCGCGCGCACCACTTCGCGCGCCAGCACGCCGGCGATATTCGATATCGCGGGGTCGTTTTCGCGAGTCGCCGCGGTGATCTTGAAGTTGGACGCAGCCGTGCCGAACATGCGCTCGGCTACTCGATCGACATATCGCGGCTCGAGACCGAGCACGCACAGATCCAGACGCCGGTCCCACGCGTACGACATCGGGGTTTGCGCCGGCTGAATGGCGATCCAGCCCGGGCTCAACTGAAACTGCTGTTCCGCCTCGCCGTCTTTCTTACGCCGCAGCATGCCGGCACCCAGACTCAAGAACACCAGGTGCTCGGTGCTGCCGCCGTCGAGCCGTTCGCGCGAAGGCGGCGGCTCGCGCCGCTCGAAGTTGAGCGGGCTCCAGCCGAGCGCGCGGCTGCTCAGCCGAATCTGTTCGGGCATCCGCTCGAAAAAATCCACTGCGGTCGCTGCCGTCGTATCGAGTGCTGTTATCGTATTCTTCATCATCGCCTCCCCGGCGTTGCAGAATTC
>JBDTMS010000796.1:0-2640 GCA_039934195.1 Betaproteobacteria bacterium | reverse complement strand
TGGCTCAGGCTAGTCCGCAGGGCCACTCAAACGGGACCTAAACCATGACCGCAGCTCACCGCGCGTACGCTTCTATGGAACTGGAAACCGGCGTCACGGGCGCATCGCCCGCGCGCCTGATAGTGATGCTGTACGAGGGCGCTTTGAAGTCGATCTTTGTGGCCAAGGCCGCGATGGCGCAAAACGATACGCCGACCAAGGGCAGTGCAATCTCGAGAGCCATCGCCATCATCGACGAAGGTTTGAGTCCTGCGCTGGATCTCAAAGCGGGCGGAGAAATCGCCAGCAACTTGAAGCTGCTCTATCAATATATCTGCAGCCGCCTGCTCTACGCGAATTTGAAAAACAACGTGAGCTCGCTCGACGAGGCCGCGCGTTTGCTCACCGATCTCAAGTCGGCATGGGAAGCGCTGGAGCAGCGCGACAGGCCGACGGCGCCGGCGGTACCGGTACCAGAGCCGCAAACGCGCCGCGCCCCGGTCAGTTTCGGAAAAGCCTGACGATCGCTGCAGCCGCAGGCCCCGGCATAACGGTCCCGTCCGCGCTTTCGACGAGCGCGCGCACCCGGTGGATTCCGCTCTGATAATGCAGCAATACGACAAGGCGCTCGAGCTCACGCGCGCCATGCTCGACGCTGCACACAAGAGCGATTGGGACGGTCTGGTCGCGCTGGAAAAAGAGCGCACCGCGATCGTCGACCACTTGCGTGGCGTCGATACGCAGCCGGCGCGCGAGCCTACCGTGCGCGAGCGCAAGCGCGAATTGATTCGGGAAATCATGCGGCACGACGAGCAGGTGCAGATGCTCGCCCAGGATTGGATGCGCGAGCTGCGCGAAGTGCTCGGCAGCATCAGCGCGGAACATAAGCTATCGCGCACCTACGGAGCTTGAGAAGCGCGTTGAGTTGACGGCCCTCCGGCGAAGTAGCAAACTCACTGCGAGATTGCGGTGGGAGTTCGGATGGAATCCTTCGTCGTTACCTGGCACGAGTTGCTGATCGTCGTTATCGCGGTCCTCGTTATTTACGTGGCCGAGCTTTTGCTGTTGATGCGCTGGTCCGGGCGCCCGCGGTTCATGCACGCGAAGCGCAAGGTCGGCGACGACACGGCGACGGACTCGGTCGAACAGTTGCGACTCGAGGTTGCAGACTTGCGTAAGCAGACGCTGCGGCTGCAAGGCGAGCTCGACAAGTTGAAGAATGTACCGGCAGCGTTAGTGTCGCCCTACAACCTGGCGATCCAGATGGCGCGCCAGGGTGCGAGCGCGAACGATGTGGCTACCGGCTGCGGCATTTCGCGCGGCGAAGCCGAGTTGATCGTCGCCTTGTACAGGAAGCTGCGCATCTGACCTGATCCACGCGCCATGCAACCGGAGACGGCATCGCGCCTGAATCTCCGGGCCCGCCCGCGAGATTCTGCCCACCACGCGCGGGATGCGGCAAAGCATGGACATCACACTGCAAGCCCAAATTTTGAATCTGCGCACGGCTATCGACGCGCTGGTTCCGGCCGGCCAACAAAATCGTCAAGCGCCGACCATCGAGCAACGCTGGGCCCCCGGCGAGCACATGACGGCTCGCGTCGAAGCGCAGCTTCCCGGCGGACGCTTCCACGTCCAGGTCGACGATCTGCTGCTCGAAATGAATTTGCCCGAAGGGTTTCAACCGGGCGACAAAATCGAGCTCGAATTCGTTTCTGCTCAGCCGCGGCCGTCGTTCCTGCTGAAAAGCTCGCCCGACCCGGTGGTGCGACAGGACGTGCAACTCAGTCGTGGCGCGCGCGACCTGGGCGAGATTCTCAAAGCGGTCGCCCCGCCACGCGCCGGCGAGACCGTTCCTCTGAAAGCTTCGACGCCGATCTTGCCCGCGCCCTCGCTGGACACCGCTCGGCTTGCACAGGCGTTGTCCACTGCATTGCACGGCAGCGGCCTGTTCTACGAGTCGCACCAGTCCGAGTGGGCACTGGGCCAGCGGCCGTTGCAGGACCTCCTGCACGAACCGCAAGGGCGCTTATCCCCGATCGCGCAGGAACTCTCCAAGACGGCAGGTACGACAGCGGACGTGCGGACGAACGCGTCGGCATTGAAGGGCGCTGCCGACGTTGCCGCTGGGATCGTGGCGCAAACCTCTTCGGACGACGTCAAGACCGCCGCGCAGGCGGTCCATCCCGATACGTTGCCGCAGGTGCGCAGTCAGCTGAACACGCTGGAAACCCAGCAGCTCGTATGGCAAGGCCAGCTTTGGCCCAATCAAAATCTCGAGTGGCGTATCGAAGAGCGCCCCGAGCAGGACGCCGAATCGGGCGAACCGCAACCCTGGTTCACGCAGCTGCGCCTGCACCTGCCGCGCCTGGGTTCGCTGACCGCAGACCTGGCGATCGCCGGCAACTCGGTGCGGGTTCGCCTGGCGGCTGCGCCCGACGCCGAAGCTTCGATGACGGCCGAGCGCGCGCCACTGGCTTCGGCACTCGGCGCCGCCGGTCTGGACCTGGTGAGCTTCAAGGTGATAGTGCATGGCGATTGATCCGCAGCAGCTGGCGATCGCACTGGCCTACCGCGAAGACGAGAGCGCGCCGCGCGTAGTCGCGAAAGGCCGCGGTCTCATCGCGCAGGCGATTATGCAGCGGGCAAAAGAGGCGGGCG
>JBDTMS010000795.1:0-2640 GCA_039934195.1 Betaproteobacteria bacterium | reverse complement strand
ATCCATCTTACTTTGTCTCTTTCTCGATCGTGTAGGCCAGCGCCCGCAGTTCCTGGTACCCGGCCTCATCGCCCGCCGCCCGCAGCTCGCGTGCCACTTCGCTCAAAGCCAGCAATTGCGACTGCTTGCCCAGCAGGCCTTGAAGCGCGGCGGATTCCATCGTGACGGCGGCGTAGCGGGCGCCGGTCTCGAGGCTGGCGTGGATGGCGGTGCGGGTGGCGATGGTGGTCATGGTGGTGTGTCCTGTCGTGTGTGCTGAAACGTTCTGTTTGTTCGTCTATGCACACATTATACACCCGCAATGTAGGTATGTCAAGCACCAATTTGGGCATTGACAGGGGCAATATTTCGTGGTAGAGTCAGAGACACGAAAGTAAGCGAGGAGGCGACAACGGTGGCGAAGATTGTTTCAAAGGCGTTCCAGCTACGCAAGCAGCTCGAACTCAAAGAGGGCCGGCGCATTCCGCTGACTGAGGTTGCGGAGCGCGCGGGCATTGATCGCAAGGCGCTCACTCGCCTGGAAGCGGGCGACACCGAGCGCTATGATGGGGATGTGCTTCAGAAACTCTGTGCGTTTTACGGGGTTGGCGTTGAGGCGATTATACAGTATGATCCCGACGCAATACACCGCCTGGCCACGCAGCCGTCATTTTAGTGACTGTGTGAACCAGGCGGTGTATTTTGTCCGATTCACTGTCATCCCGCAAAGAAACTCAGTGAACCGCTATGGCCTGTGCTTCCCTGCTTTCGCAAGTTCAGCACGTTACCAACCGAATATGAACCTATTGTAATCGAACCTTTACCGCCAAAGGGGCTTACTATGTCCTATGATAGAGAGAGCCAGGCCAGGCGTACTAAGAAATACCATGCGGCACATCCCGAAAAGCGGCCTCTTTGGAGCAGGGCGTACTATGAAGCGCATCGGGAGGAGATCGCCGCCAGGGTAAAGGCCCGACTCCTAACGCAACCAGACAAGCGTGGGGCGCGCAACGCATATCTTAAAGCGTACCGCGCAGCGCATCGGGAAGCAATCGCCGCACGACAAAAGGCCTATCAGGAAGCGAACCGCGATCGAGTACGTGCGAATGCGCTTGCCTACCACCGGCGCAAAAAGCAAAACGGCGCGGTATTCACTCCGTCTGAATGGCAGGCATTGCGCACATGGTTTGGCAATGTCTGCCTGTGCTGCGGAACATCCGGCAAAATAGGAGCGGATCATGTCGTGCCGGTTTCCAAGGGCGGATCGAATGCCATCGCGAACCTACAGCCTCTTTGTAAGCCATGTAATAGCGCCAAAGGCAATAAGATTATCGACTACCGCGATCCGGTGCGACTTGCCGCATTCCTCGCAAGCCTATAACAATCGGCTGATTTCTTTCGCGCGGCTTCAGGGTATGCGAAAACAGGTACATCGACGCCACAGGAGCCATTCTGCGGCGGCGGGCATACAACGACACCGGCGCAGACGCTAATCGAGCGCAAACGAACGCACAGCGCGGCTGGCGTGGCGAATCTGTGCAACTGCCCGGCGCGAATCCGCCCGACTACGCGAGTCGCCGCGAGTCTCGCTGGGCGCGGACGCCAAACGAGCGAGAACCTGTACTCGCACCCGCGACCGATGGCAAAAAGCGGTAAAAAGAGAGCGAGAGACCGGATGAGCGCTCGATCGCCCGATCGGCGTAAAAACGGCTGTAAAGACTTTCCTCTAGCCCAGCTTCATCGGCAGCAGATCGATCGCTCGCTGCTTATCGCGCGTGTCCAGGCCCAAGTAAATCTGCGTGGTCGCCAAACTGACATGCCCTAACAGCAGCTGAATCTGGCGCAAGTCAGCGCCCGCGCGCAGCATCAGCGTGGCAAACGTGTGGCGCAGCTCATGTGCCGAGATGGCCAGCCCCGACTCGCGCACCCAGCCGCCGGCCTCAAACATTTTCGCCAGCGTTTTCCCACTGATCTTGTTCCCGTGCCGCCCGCCGGCGATGTAGCCCACGCGATCCGCTTCTGGTACGGCAGACAGCGCGGTATAGACGCGCTCGTGCATGCCCACCATCCGGCTTTTTCGCCCCTTGCCGTACCGGATTGTGATCTGTCGTGACTCCAGGTCAACATCGTCCCACGCGATGTTGACCGTTTCGGATAGCCGCGTGCCGGCGTAGAGCATCAGCAGGATGCCGCGCCGCTCCCTGGCACGCACCCAGCGATCCTCTTTGTTCAGAAGAGGCAGTGGCCGTGCCAGCAGCCGCTCCAGCTTGCGCAGTTCGTCAGAGGACAGCGCGCGCGGGAGTGGCGTGCCGCGCTTGGGCCAGACGAAATCGAGCGTTGGATCGTCAGCGCGCAAGCCGGCGCGGATGCACCAGCGGCAATACGCGCGGATGGCGCTCAGATCCTTGCCGATCGTGGCGGCGTCGCGATCGCGCCGATGGATCTGGTACGCCAGCAGGCGCGGCGGCCCAATCGCGCCGACGGTCGCGTCATCTCCCAGCCAGGCGACAAATGTTTTCAGCGATCGGCGATAGGTGTCGATCGTGCGTGGGCTGAGCTTGCGGGCCGCTAGGCCAATCGCAAAGCTCGGCAGGGTCTCCAGGATGGCCGGCGACTCGGCCAGCGCGTGAACGGTCTCGGTTCGGGTTTCCAAGGCAATCT
>JBDTMS010000794.1:0-2641 GCA_039934195.1 Betaproteobacteria bacterium | reverse complement strand
GAGTTTCGCGGGCTCGGCGGACTCGATCTGCCGGCGCTCGGCATCCCGACCGAAGAACAATACGTCGCGCAGTATTGCCAGCGCACCGGTCGCACCGGCATCGACAACTGGGACTACTACGCGGCGTACAACATGTTCCGCCTCGGCGCGATCTGCCAAGGCATCATGGGGCGGGTGGTCGATGGAACTGCAGCCAGCGAGAAGGCGTTGGAGTCGGGCAAGCGCGCGCGTCCGCTAGCAGAGGCCGGCTGGCGGCAAGTCGAAAAAATGCTCGCACGCGGTTGAACAACTGATGAAGGTGGTGACATGAAAGCTGTGGTATGCAAAGCGTATGGTCCGCCGGAAGCGCTGGTGGTCGAAGATGTCGCTTCTCCGAAACCGGGGAAAGGGCAAGTCGTTATTTCGGTGAAGGCGGCCGGCGTGAATTTTCCGGACACGCTCATCATTCAGGGCAAGTATCAATTCAAGCCGGAACCGCCGTTTTCGCCGGGCGGTGAAGTCGCCGGTGTGATCAAGGCGCTCGGCGAAGGCGTTTCCGGTTTGCGGGTAGGCGACCGCGTGATCGGGGCAAGCACGTTCGGCGGTTTCGCGGAAGAGCTCGTCACAGACGCAGATAAAGTCATTCCGATGCCCGACGGCATGGACTTCGTTCCGGCCTCGGCGTTCGTATTGACCTACGGCACGTCTTATCACGCACTGAAAGACCGCGCACAAATCAAAGCCGGTGAGACGTTGCTCGTGCTCGGCGCTTCCGGCGGCGTCGGCCTGTCTGCAATTCAAATCGGCAAAGCGTTCGGCGCACGCGTAACCGCCGCTGCATCGAGCGAAGCGAAACTGCAGGTTTGCCGCGACAACGGCGCAGACGAAACCATCGATTACTCGCGGGAAGATCTGCGCGCGCGCGTCAAGGCGATTACCGCGGGGCGCGGGCTGGATGTCGTCTACGATCCAGTCGGCGGCTCGCACTCCGAGCTCGCCTTGCGCGACATGGCGTGGAACGGGCGATTTCTCGTGGTCGGCTTTGCCGCCGGCGATATTCCAAAGATCCCGCTGAATCTGGCGTTGCTGAAAGGCTGTTCCATCGTCGGCGTGTTCTGGGGTGCATTCACCCGCATCGAGCCGGACGCCAATCGGCGCAACAACGAAGCGCTGATGCAGATGTACGCAGAGGGTACGGTGAAGCCGCACATCCATGCGACCTATTCGCTGGATCGCGCGGTCGATGCATTGAACGAAGTACTGTCAAAACGCGTCAGCGGCAAAGTGGTGCTGACGACGACTTAGCACCGGCCGATTCGGGCTCTGCGCTAAAGACCGAACCGCGCCTCTTGTCAAATCAAGCAATGCGCATTTGATTCAAGTCCACAGTTTTTAATTCGCATAATCGCAGCGCTAAACCACTTCGGAGAAAACCATGCTAATTCTGTTTGAACATCCGCTGTCCGCTTATGCCATGAAGGTAAAGATCGCTCTGCACGAAAAAGGCCTCGAGTTCGAGGTGAAGACGCCCGAGGGCATGATGAACAACACCGCGAGCGGCGCGTTCGTCGATGCGAATCCGCGTGCGGAAGTGCCCACGTTGATCGACGGCGAGATCAAGGTATTCGACTCCACCGTCATTCTCGAATACCTCGAAGACAAGTGGCCGTCGCCGGCGCTGCTGCCGAAGACACCGGCGGAGCGTGCGCGGGTGCGCATGATCGAAGACGTGATGGACTCGCTTTACGAGCCGAACAACTGGGGCATCATGGAAGTGACGCGCTTTCAGCGCGCGAGCGGCGCGCTCGCCGACAAGCTGGTCGGTTACGGCAAGAGCAACATCGATCAGTTGCAGCACTGGTTGAACGGTCAGTTAGGCAACAAGCAATGGTTCAACGGCGATAGCTTCGGCTGGGGCGATCTCGCCTGCGCGCCGTACATCAATCGCTCTGCGGCCGCGGGCTATACGCCACCGGCCGGATCGCAATTGGCGGCGTGGCTGTCGCGCGTGAATGAACGTCCGAGCGTGGCTAAGGTGATCGATCAGATGAAGGAAACCATCGCCAAGACGCCGGATCTCGCCGGCATGCTCGCCGGTGGCCAAGTGAAACGGCAGTACCGCGATCATCGGCTGGAATGGATGATTGCCGGTGGCGGCCTTTCCGTGGTCGAAACCGGCATCGAGAAGAACACTATTCGCTTCAGTCGGCTGCCCGACTAGATAGCGTCAAGGCAAGCCAACCGCGCGCAGACGTGGCGATGGAGGGGTAGATGAAGTCGACGATGATGGGCGTGCAGCTCAACCTGGCGCATTTTCTCGAGCGCGCGGGACAGCTGTTCGGCACGCAAGAGATCGTCTCACGCATGCCGGACAAATCCCTGCATCGCTATACCTACGCGGACTTCCACCGCCGTGCGCGCGGGCTCGCCGAAGCGCTGCAGCGCGCGGGCATGCAGCGCGGCGATCGCGTCGCGACCTTGATGTGGAATCACTACGCGCATTACGAAGCGTACTTCGGCGTCATCGTCGCGGGCGGGGTTCTGCATACGCTCAACCTGCGCTTATCGCCGAACGACATCGGTTTCATCGCGAGCCACACCGGCGATCGCTTTTTGATCGTCGATGACGTGCTGCTGCCGCTGCTCGAACAGTTTCGCGCTG
>JBDTMS010000793.1:0-2641 GCA_039934195.1 Betaproteobacteria bacterium | reverse complement strand
GAGGCGATCGAGGTTCCATCGTGTCTTCTGTTCCTGCCGCAAATTCCGCTCACGAGACGGTCTCACAGCTTCGAGCTCGGCTCGATGGTTGCCTGATCCGTGACCGGCACTCGCTGCGCATCGCCGTGCAGCGGGCGGCCGAGGCTGCGCGGCGTGGTCGTTTGCGCGAGAACGAGCTCGACACCTTGGCGGCGCGCATCGTGCGTTCGGAGTCTGCTCTGCGCGATCGGCTTGCGCAGATCCCGCAGATCACCTACCCGGAAGAGCTGCCGGTCTCGCAACGTAAAAACGAGATCTCGCGGATCATCGCGCAGAGTCAAGTGGTGATCGTGTCCGGCGAAACCGGCTCGGGCAAGACGACGCAGCTCCCGAAGATCTGCCTGGAGCTCAAACGCGGCGCCGCTGGAATGATCGCGCACACGCAGCCGCGCCGAATCGCCGCGCGCACGGTCGCATCTCGCATCGCGCAGGAGCTTGGCCGCCCGCTTGGCGACCAGGTTGGATTTCGCGTGCGTTTCTCCGATCGCGTCAGCGAACAAAACTACTTGCGCGTGATGACCGACGGCATTTTGCTGGCGGAAACGCAAACCGACCGTTTTTTGAATGCGTACGACACGATCATCATCGACGAGGCGCACGAGCGCAGCCTCAACATCGATTTTTTGTTGGGGTATGTAAAAGGCCTGCTGCCCAAACGGCCCGAGCTCAAGCTCATCGTGACCTCCGCGACGATCGATGCCGAGCGCTTCTCGCGGCATTTCGACAATGCGCCGGTCGTCGAAGTCTCCGGCCGTCTGTATCCGGTAGAAGTTCGCTATCACCCGGTCGAAGCAGATGCGACGACCGGTGAGGTGCCCGATCTTGCCGCGAGCATCGTCGACGCGGTCGATGAAGTGTCGCGGCTTTCGGCGCAAGGCGACATTCTCGTGTTCCTGCCGGGCGAGCGCGAGATTCGCGAGACCGCCGAAGAGTTGCGCAAGCATCATCCGGAACACACCGAAATTCTCCCACTGTTCGCACGCCTATCGGCGCAAGAACAAGATCGCGTATTCCAGCGCGGCAGCGGACGGCGCATCGTGCTCGCCACCAACGTCGCCGAGACTTCGCTGACGGTGCCCGGCATCAAGTACGTGATCGACTCCGGCGTTGCGCGAGTGAATCGCTACAGCTACCGCAACAAGGTCGAGATGCTGCAGATCGAGCCGATCTCGCAAGCCTCGGCGAATCAGCGTGCCGGCCGCTGCGGGCGAGTCATGAGCGGCGTGTGCGTGCGGCTCTACAGCGAGGAGGATTACGCGGTGCGCGCGCCGTTCAGCGACCCGGAGATTCTGCGCTCCTCGCTGGCGTCCGTGATCTTGCGCATGAAGGCGCTCAAGCTGGGCGAAGTGGAAGACTTCCCGTTCGTCGAATCGCCGCCGTCACGCGCGATTGCGGATGGTTATCAGCTGCTGGCCGAGCTCAATGCGGTCGACGAACAGAAACAGCTCACGCCGATCGGCGCGCAGCTCGCGAAGCTGCCGCTGGATCCGCGCATCGCACGCATGATCGTCGCGGCGCGCGACGAAGGCTGCCTGAACGAAATTCTGATCGTCGCCAGCGGGCTCGCGATCCAGGATCCGCGCGAACGGCCTATGGACAAGCAAGAGCTCGCCGACTCCGCACAAGCACAGTTCAACGACGAGCGGTCGGAATTCGTCGGCTTGCTGCGTGTTTGGGCGTTTTTCGATGAGGCGATCAAGCACAAGAAATCCAATCGCAGGCTGGCGGAGAGCTGCCGCGAGCATTTCCTGTCGTTCGTTCGATTGCGCGAATGGCGCGACTTGCACGGCCAGCTCCACGCGCTGGTGTCGGAGATGGGCTGGCATCCGAACGAAAAACCCGCGCAGTACGACGCGATACATCGCGCGCTGCTCGCTGGGCTGCTCGGCAACATCGGCGCCAAATCCGACGAGGCCGGAGTGTATCTCGGCGCGCGCGGTTTGAAATTTTCTATTTTTCCCGGCTCGCCGCTGCGCAAGAAAAATCCGCAATGGCTGATGGCGGCGGAGCTGACCGAAACCACGCGTCTCTACGCCCGCTACGTTGCGGTCATCGATCCAGCCTGGCTGGAGCGCGTCGGTGCGCATCTCACCAAGAAAACCTATCACGATCCGCATTGGGAAAAAGGACCGGCGCAGCCGATGGCGTTCGAGCGCATAACGGTCTATGGCCTGGTAGTAGTGTCGCGGCGGCGCGTGCCGTACGGACCGGTCGATCCACGAGCCGCGCGCGAGATTTTCATTCGCGACGGCCTCGTGCATGAGCAGCTCGACACCGACGCCGAGTTCCTACGGCACAACCACGCGGTGCGCGAACAGATCGAGGAGCTGGAGAACAAAGCGCGGCGGCGTGATGTTCTCGTCGATGACTCGCATATTTTCTCGTTCTACGACGAACGCATAGCGCAGGATATCTGGAGCGGTCAGCAGTTCGATCGCTGGCGCAAAGAGGCCGAACGGCGCGACCCGCGTATGCTATTTTTGTCGCGCGAGCATCTTATGCGGCATGCGGCCGAAGAGATCACGCAAGAGCGCTTCCCGGCAAGTCTGGAAATGAACGGCGTGGCGTATCCGGTCACGTACCGATTCGAGCCGGGCCATCC
>JBDTMS010000792.1:0-2648 GCA_039934195.1 Betaproteobacteria bacterium | reverse complement strand
TCGAATGCACCCGTCACATAAAACGGCCGCACCCCACGCGCTGCGAAAAATCCGTCCAGCGCCGCTCTGCGCCGAGCCACCTCCTCGCGCCATCGCGCGCGCAGCTTGGCGCGCATCCATAACGTGCGGCGAACGCCCGATTCGGCGTCATGCAAAGGTACCAGTGCATCGTGGGCAGGCGGTTCTATCTCGGCCGGGTCCCAGACGATCATCGGTACGATGTGAGATCGCGCGAGCAGATCGAGTATTGCGCCCAATCGCTCGAGCGGCCAATGGAAATCCGACACGACAAATACCAGACCCTCGCGTCCCGCCAGTTGAAGCGCGGCCTGAGTTAATCCCTCGATCCCACTCGCAGCGGTTTCGCATTGCTGGAGCATCGACGCCATCATGTTGCCCATGCCCCGACTCAGCCGCGCAGGCACCAGCAAATCGCTGCGCAGCTTCGCATCGAAGCCGAGCATGCCGAGCGCGTCGCCGACGCGAAAGGCCGAACGCCCGAGCGCTTCAACGAAGTCGGCGACGACGTGCAGCTTCGGTCGTCTCGCACCGAAGCTCATCGACGAGGACACATCCACGACGACGTGCACCGGTATTCCCGCGCGCTGGCGATACACGCGTACTAACCAATCGCCTCGCACATTGCGCAGACTGGCCCGCAGATCCAGCCGGCGCGGATCAGGCCGGTCGTAAAGACTCGCGTGCGAAACGAACGCCTGTCCTGGCCCGAGGCTTCGCCCAGCGTGCGAACCGACACGGTGGCCGCCGATCCTATCCGGTAGTCGATAGTGGAACTCGTGCGCGGCGCTCATCGTCAGCGTGGAGTCGGAATGTTCTCCAGAATCTGCGCGACCAGCGCATCGGCAATCTCAGCATGGCGCAACTCGTAGACCGGCGTAAAGAAAATGCGGTGCCCCAGCGCCGACGGCACCAAGGATTGCACATCGTCCGGGGTCAGATAAGTGCGCCCCGCGAGCCAGGCCACGACCCGCGCTGCTCGAATTAGCGCCATCATGCCGCGCGGACTTGCGCCGGCAAGAATCAGCTTGTCCATGTCGACGCCATCGAGGCGCACGCCGAACTTCTGTGGTGATTGGCTAGCGTCCCATAGATCGATGACATAGCGCTCGAGCGCTTCGCTCGCGCTGACGGCGCGCTGAATCGCATCCGCGATGTTGTTCAGCTCTTGCCATTGCACTACGCCGGGCGAGACTCGTGCGAGCAGACGATCGACGTCATTGAAATCCGGGTCGAAGACGAGCGCACGGCGCACCGCGAAGTCTTCCGGCGTCGGCATGCGCACCTCTAACATGAAGCGGTCGCGCGCTGCTGATGCGAGCTCGAAGGTCTCCTCTTTTTCGACCTTGTTACGGTCAGCGAATACTGTCATGTGGGGGAAGCGAAATTCCTGATTGAAAGCGGAGACTGTTCGCTCTGCCATTGCGCGCAACAGCAATGACTGTACTTGCGGGCGCGCTCGATTGATCTCGTTGAAGAAGAACGTGACCAGGCGCTCGCCGTGCCGCAGCAGCGGCCCCGGCTCGATGCGCGGCCGGCCGTCGGCGTCGACGTACGTATGGTAGATAAGATCGCCCGGCATCAGATCCACCGTGCCTTCGACGCGCTCGAAATCGCCACCCACCGCGCGCGCGAGCGCCCGCAGAATGGTCGTCTTGCCGATACCGACATCGCCCTCGAGCAGCACATGGCCACGCGCAAACAGCGCGACGTTGATCATTCGCACTGTAGCCTGCTGGCCGATGACCGCTTTGCACACTTCCGCTTCGACGCGCAGAGCGTGCATGCGCCAGTCTTGGAGCTGGTGTTCAAGAGTCATCGGGTTCGTCCTTGCGGAGAGCTGCAATCGCTCGAGCCAGCATTGGATTAGGGCCGCAGTGCAAACGGGGCCAATCGAGCTTAGGGATAACTCGATCACTGGGTTCCGGTCTATGCGCCGCCTTGGCACGCTCTGCGAGTGCGGCATACTAACGCGGCTGGCGACGAGTCGCTCGACACTGATCCAGGCCCTACAGCGTCAGTTCTAGCAAAGGTCGATCGATGCAAACAACGCACTACACTATTTCGGAACGTACGGAACCTGCCGCAACACTGTCGAGCGCTATCATGTTTCTTCCGACGGCGTTGCCGACTACGTCTGAAGCACGCGTGCGCAGCCAGGCGAGGACCTACTCGATATGGTATTCGCTTGATACGATGGCGCCTGTGCTCCCAACTCGGACCAGCACACAACCGTCGCCGTACGAAGCACCGTATGCCGAGGATGCGGACTCGGCATCATCGCATTGAATTGCTTCAATACCGCAAATGCAGATCGCCGCGACCACCCAGATAACGGAGGCGCTGATGAACAAGATCGAGGTAATTCGAAATCCGGACGCACCAGCGAGCGAGAAGGTCGAGGATGGTAATCGACGCCAGCTGCTCGCTCTACTGTCCATGGCGGCAAGTGCAGGCATGCTCGGGCTCACGCCGCAAACTGCGACGGCGGACACCGATAGCACAGCGATTCCGAAACGCGCATTGACCGGCAGAGACGAAGCCGGCAAATCGGTGTTCAAGTCATTCGAGCTCACGCCGCAGATCGTTACCTTCGATTCGCGCCCCGGCGTTGCCTACTATGAGATGTA
>JBDTMS010000791.1:0-2655 GCA_039934195.1 Betaproteobacteria bacterium | reverse complement strand
CAATCGAGCGCGACGTGGCGCGGCTGCTTGCGGCCAACCGCATCGACATCGACGGCGCGCGTGCGAAAGGCCTGGACGCTGCAGCGATCGATCGTTTAAAGCTCAGTCCCGATAGCATCAAGCGCATGGCGGAAGGGTTGCGCGAGATCGCGCAATTGCCCGATCCGATCGGCGCGATCACCGACCTCAAATATCGTCCGTCCGGCATCCAGGTCGGGCGAATGCGCGTGCCGCTCGGCGTGGTTGCGATCATCTACGAATCGCGGCCCAACGTAACCGCGGACGCTGCGGGGCTGTGTCTGAAGTCCGGCAATGCGGCCATTCTGCGCGGCGGATCGGAGGCGATGCATTCGAATCAGGCGATTCTCGCGTGCGTGCATGAAGGCCTGCGCCAGGCCGGTCTGCCGGATGCCGCGGTGCAGGTAATCGAAACCACCGATCGTGCGGCGGTCGGCGAGCTGCTGACGATGAAAGACTACGTTGACATCGTCGTGCCGCGCGGTGGCAAGAGCCTGATCGAGCGGGTCTCCGCCGAGTCGCGCATACCGGTACTCAAGCATCTCGACGGCGTGTGTCATGTCTACATCGACGATCGCGCAGACCTCGACAAGGCATTGCGCGTTGCGGACAACGCGAAGACGCAGCGCCTTGGGACGTGCAATACGATGGAGACGCTGCTCGTGCATCGGAACATCGCCGCGGCGATACTGCCGGGGTTGTGCAAGATCTATGTCGAGAAAGGTATCGAGCTGCGCGGCGACGCACAGGCGAAGGCGATCGTTCCAACGATGAAGGATGCCAGTGAAGAAGACTGGTACACGGAATATCTCGCCGCCATTCTGGCCGTGCGCGTGGTGGACGATCTCGATCAAGCCATCGAGCACATTGCGTTATACGGTTCGCAGCACACCGATGCGATCGTCACGGAAGACTTCAGCCGCGCGCGGCGGTTTCTGCGAGAGGTCGATTCCAGCTCGGTGATGGTCAATGCGTCGACTCGGCTGGCCGACGGATTCGAATACGGCCTCGGCGCGGAAATCGGTATTTCGACGGATAAGTTGCATGCGCGCGGTCCGGTCGGCCTGGAGGGGCTGACCTCACAAAAATTTATCGTGCTGGGAGACGGCCAGATTCGCACGTGAGCTGATCGCTACACCGGCATAACCGTAGACCGACTAAAACCAGGACAACAATGAGCAGCGTGATCGAGGTCAAAGTCCCCGATATCGGCGACTTCAAAGATATCCCGGTTATCGAAGTGCTGGTCAAACCGGGCGATACCGTCAACAAAGAAGACTCGCTCATCAGCCTCGAATCCGACAAGGCGACGATGGAAGTGCCGTCGCCGGAATCCGGCGTGGTGAAAGAGCTGAAGATCAAAATTGGCGATAAGGTTTCGCAGGGCGCCTCGATCCTCACGCTGGAATTGCAGGACGGCGCGGCGCCGAGCGCGGACCGCGGCGCGCCGAAAGCCGAAGCACCGCAGACATCGGCAGTGCCAACCCCGAATGCGCCGCCTGCGCCTGTTGCTGCAACACCGGCGCCACCGCCAGCGGCCGCCGCGCCACCCAGCACGCCCGTCGAGCAAGGCGATTTCCACGCCGAAGTTGTGGTGCTGGGCTCAGGGCCCGGTGGCTATACCGCCGCGTTCCGTGCCGCCGATCTCGGGAAGAAAGTCGTGCTGATCGAGCGCTATTCGATCCTCGGCGGCGTCTGTTTGAATGTCGGTTGCATTCCTTCGAAAGCATTGCTGCATGCGGCGCGCGTTGCTTCTGAAGCGGACGAGATGTCGCACTTCGGACTCAAGTTCAACAAGCCCACGATCGAGCTCGACGCGTTGCGCGGCTGGAAAGAAAGCATCGTCGGACGCCTGACCAAGGGTCTCGTCGGCCTCGCCAAGCAACGCAAAGTGCAAGTCGTCACCGGCGCCGCGAAGTTCACCAAGCCGCATATGCTGGAAGTCGAAACGCCCGAGGGCAAGAAGACGGTCTCGTTCGACAACGCGATTATCGCGGCCGGCTCGCAATCGTCTCGCATTCCCGGCTTTCCGTATGACGATCCGCGCTTGATGGATTCGACCGGCGCGCTCGAGCTCAAAGATATCCCGAAGCGTCTGCTCGTGATCGGCGGCGGCATCATCGGCTTGGAAATGGCCACTGTGTACGATGCGCTCGGCTCCAAGGTGACGGTCGTCGAGTTGCTCGACGGTTTGATTCCCGGCGCCGATCGCGACATCATCAAGCCGCTGCACAATCGCATCGCCAAACGCTATGAAGCGATTTTGCTGAAAACCAAAGTCACCAAGATCGAAGCCACCAAGCAGGGTCTGCAGGCAACGTTCGAGGGTGAAAAAGCGCCGGCGCCGCAAACGTACGATCGCATACTGCTGGCCGTCGGCCGCCGTCCAAACGGCAAGGCGATCAATGCCGAAGCGGCAGGCGTCACGGTCAATGAGCGCGGCTACATCAGCGTCGACAGACAGATGCGCACAAACGTGCCGCACATATACGCCATCGGCGACATCGTCGGCGAGCCGATGCTCGCGCACAAGGCAACGCATGAAGGCAAGCTTGCGGCAGAAGTAATCGCCGGTCACAAGGTCTCGTTCGACGCGCGCACGATTCCGTCGGTCGCCTATACCGATCCGGAAGTCGC
>JBDTMS010000790.1:0-2656 GCA_039934195.1 Betaproteobacteria bacterium | reverse complement strand
GTCGGCGGTGCAGCGCATCGCGACGACGGCGCTCAATCGCGATCTCGCCGGCGCGCTTGGCCGGTCGCTGCCGACGCCGCCACCCATCGACGTGCGCGTGCATCGCCGCTACAACCCGGAAGGGGTAACGGCGTACAACATCGTGCCCGGACTGCTCGGCACCATCCTGACGTTGACGATGGTGCTGATGACCGGCCTCGCGATGACGAGGGAACGCGAGCGCGGCACGTTCGAGAATCTGCTGTCGACGCCGGCGCTGCCCATCGAGGTGATGACGGGAAAGATCGTTCCGTACATCGTGATCGGGCTGATCCAGGTAACGCTGATCCTGCTCGCCGCCCGCCTGATCTTCCACGTGCCGATGTACGGGAACATTGTCGTGCTCTTCGGCGTCGTGTTCGTGTTCATTGCCGCCAACCTGACCCTGGGGATCACGTTTTCGGCGATCGCCAGCAACCAGCTGCAGGCGATGCAGATGACGTTCTTCTTTTTCCTGCCGTCGATCCTGCTGTCCGGTTTCATGTTCCCGTTTCGCGGGATGCCGGACTGGGCGCAGGTGCTGGGGAACGTGCTGCCGCTCACGCACTTCCTGCTGCTGGTGCGCGGCATCCTGCTGAAGGGCAGCGTGCTCGCCGATCTGTGGCCGCACATCTGGCCGATCGCGGCGTTCATGGTCGCGGTGATCGCGATCGGTTTGCGCTTTTATCGCCGGACGCTGGACTAGACAGCAGCTTGCTAAATCAGCGGATTTTGCTCAGACGGTCCGCCATGCGTGTTTGCCAGCCCGGACCCGTGGCCCGCCAGCGCTCGATCACTTCGAGCGGAAGGCGAATTGAGAGCAGTTTGCGCGGATGCGCGGAGCGCGGCCTGCCGCCCTTGCTTACGACGGCCCGCGACAACATCTCTTCGGTGAGTTGCGGCAGATCCTTGTACTCATGAGGCCGGAGCACATGGGAGTCAACTTTGGCAATATCAGATTTCAAAGTACGCTTGGAGGCGAGCTTTTTCACGATCGTTGGCCTTTCAACTGCTGAATATGTGGCGAGCGTTGCCACGTGGGGTGTATCCGATCACGACGAGGCGTCCACCGAGCGTGCCCCAGCAAATGAAACGCCGTTCACGATATTTCCTGCGGACGTCCTCAAACTCGACGGTGGTGCCTTCGAACACCGCGACAGCATCTTTGAAGTCCAGCCCCCGATCCGCCAGCGTGCGCGCGCGCTTGGTCGGATCAAAAGTGATGCGCATTTTGTTATTGTAGTTACAATAACTGGTCGCCGCAAGTGTCTGTCGTCGTCGGGGAGATGGCAGTCGTGGCAGCAAGCATTCGCTTGGTGCACGGGCAGAGGCTTACGTTTGAGAGCACCTCGCGGCGGTGCCCGCTTGGCGGAGGCAAGCGCGTGGGATGCTGAATGATAGCGCCGGGGATCGAGGACATCTGCACCTTGGTCTGCTCACGCGAATGCTAGTCGGCAAGTGCGGCTGACCGAGACTGTCTATTCGTCAATGAAGTAGTCGGAGTCGATGCGCTTCACTTGATACGTAACCTTCGGTGTAACGCCGACGTCAAATTCGATCATGTAGTCGGCGAGTTCGCGCCCGTCGATCAGCACGACCCGTGGATCGATATGCAACACATAAATCTTGCGCTTCCGGAGAGAATGTGCTGGTCGTGATGAACACTCCCTTCCGTGCTCGCTTTCCATGCAGCGCACCGACGAATCGCTGAATTTCCGGCCGACCTACGGTACTCGAGTTGCATGAAATGCAGCATCGGCCGATGTTCTCTCGCGTGACAATCACCAAGCCTTGCCCACCGTAACTTCCATGCGGGGCCTAACGTCGCTGAAACCGCCTGTCTAGACGACCTCGAGCTCCTTGAGGGTTTTCCCATTAGCGTCCTTCCATGCTGTAAGGCCGTTGGCGTGACCACCATGAATGACGGCCGCCGCGGCGCTCGGGCTCGCGAACTCGATATCTTTCAGGAAGACCAATCTATCGCCCTTTTCACCGAGTACATCATCGTCCTTTAGCCTCTGCCGAAGATTGCGGGTCCATGGCCATTTCTCGGACGAGGGCCGTTCCGTGGAAACCGCCTCCGAATCCTTTTTGACGAGAAAGCCGTTTGCGCTTCTGAAGCCGACTGCTTTCAGGCCTTTTATCTCACAGAACAAAAGCGTGCTCGTTGTTGCATCTGTAGTAGACCCAGCCATAGGCACAAGCAGGTCAATTCCCAGCACGGGCAGGAGCTGATTGATCTTCTCAAGGAAGACCTCCATCTCTCCGCGGTCCGATTCCGGCAGTTTTGATCCGCTAGCTTGGCCGTTCGTTACTACTGCCCGACCGGCAACCTTGGCCTGCTCCAATAACTTGCCCTCCAAGTGACGGATGTGAGCCTTGGTCAGGTTCTCGTCTTTACTCACGAAAAAGGTGACTTGGTTCCAGAAGTCCTTGTCAGAGTGATTCTTGATGCGATCACGGATGCACTCAGCCTCACCTATGTATATGGCTGGCTTTCCTGTTTCCGGATCAGTCCCTGTAAGAAAATAGATGCCTGAGTTTTGGGATTCCTCACGAGCCAGGACATCTTCGAATTCTGTGCGCGGACCCGAAACGGCTTTACCGATCCAGTTGGACAGTTCGGCGATACGCAACC
>JBDTMS010000789.1:0-2660 GCA_039934195.1 Betaproteobacteria bacterium | reverse complement strand
TCCACCTGCGTCGGCATCGGCGGCGATCCGGTGAACGGGCTCAAGCACATCGATGTGTTGAAGCTGTTCAACGACGATCCGGCCACCGAGGCCGTGGTCATGGTCGGCGAGATCGGCGGCACCGATGAAGAAGAATGCGCGCGCTGGATCAAAGATCACATGCGCAAACCGGTGGTGGGCTTCATCGCGGGTGTGACCGCACCGCCCGGCAAGCGTATGGGCCATGCGGGCGCGATCATCTCGGGCGGAAAAGGTACGGCGGAGGAAAAACTCGGCGCGATGGAAGAGGCCGGCATCAAAGTGATGCGCAATCCTGCAGATATCGGCAAGCTCGCGAAGTCAGTGCTGTAGCCGCGGCTTCTCGCGTCCGATTCGCGGAGTCACTCGACTCGCCCGCTTGTCTTCCAGGATCGCTCGCAAACAGCGCTGGCAATAGCAATTTTGCCCGGCAATCGCCGGCAGCGACGGTGCAGATTCCATCGAGCACCAGCACGGCGCCGCGTCACGATAGCCGCACGCGTTCGACTCGTCGCATCGCGGACAAATACGCTCCGCTGTTGGAGAGGTCATCGGCAATTAACTGAAGTTCGACGCGATCGTCATTGTAACGCCGCATTTGTATGTCACTCCAACGCACACCTCCCTCAACACCAGCCCGCCCGAAACCCTCGCAACACGCAGCGCTACGCCGCAGACAGTCGATTGTTCGCCCAAGTCAGCCGGTCGATAAGGATGCGCAGGAACGCTTTGTTCATTTCCTTTTGCAGGATATCGGATGATTGCGACAGCGCTGCCGCGTCGATCTCGATCACGCTCAGCGGCGATAAAGATGTGATGGTGGTCGAGCGCCGCGTATTGGTTTCGCTGAAGTAGAGCATCTCGCCGAAGCAGTCGCCGCCTCGCAGAATATTCAGCAGCCGGCCGGCCTTGGTCACCTTCGCCTCGCCGCTGGTGATAATGTAGAAGCTCTCTCCACTGTCGCCTTCGTGAATGGTGACGTGATCGCCAAGAAACTTCCGCCACGCCGTGATGCGCAGAATTTCCCACAGCTCCTGCTCGCGAAAATCGCGGAAGAAGGGAAGATTCTTGAGCGTACTGAATTTCTCCGAATCCGATAGCGAATGTACTGGTACCTCGAGCGTGCGGTACGACTGCGTGAGATCGCGCGAGAAGTCCGACCAGCTTGCGTAGCGCGCATCCCGGTCCTTCTCCAGGCATTTCATCACCAAGCGGTCGAGATCGGCCGGCACCTCGCGCCGAAATGTGCTGGGCGGCAACGGCGCGATGTTGACGACTTGATAGAGCATGCTCGCCTTGCTGGAAGCGCGGAACGGCAACTTACCGGTGAGCATCTGATACATCACGACGCCGAGCGAATAGACGTCCGTCAGAAAATCCACCTCCTTATCCTGCACCTGCTCGGGCGACATGTACGCGGGCGAGCCGATGCCCTTCAGATGCGTATGCTCCGCCTCCTCGTACTGCGAGGCGCCGAAGTCGCTGATCTTGATATTGGTGTCATCGCTGATCAGAATATTGGCCGGCTTGATGTCGCAATGGATGACGCCGTGGCGCTGCGCGAACGCCAGCGCGAGACTGCATTTGAAAATCATTTCGACCATCTTCGCGATCGGCAGCAAATGCACGACGTCGCAATAGTGCTCGAGCGTCTTGCCGTCCACGTACTCCATGACGATATAGCTCAGATCGTCTTCGCTGACCGCATCGTAGATTGCGAGAATATGCGGGTGGAACAGCTTGCCGACCAGCGCGGCTTCGTTGAGAAACACGCTGTGAAACCGCCGCTTCATATCGGTGTCCTGCAGCGGCTGGTTCTTGATTACCTTTAGCGCGACTTCACGACCGGCGAACGTATCACGAGCGAGGTACACGACGCTCGTGGCACCGCGGCCCAACTCGCGAACGATGGGGTACTTGCCGATCTGCTGGGGGATGGGATCCGACATCGAGCTAGGCATACTGCGAAAGCGCGTTACGACCGTTCCTAAACCATCGGAAGCCCACCCTGAAACTTTAGCGCGCGCGACCGCCGCTATCGCCGCGGCTACACTTGCCCGCGCTAGTCGAGCGATGCCTACAGCACGAGCTCGGGCACCTTCATGCCGGCCTGCACTGCAGGCCGCGCGCTGATCAGATCGAACCAGCGCTTCACGTTCGGGAAATCCGCCAGGTCGACCTTGTGCCATTCGAACCGCGCAACCCAAGGGTAGGTCGCGATATCGGCAATAGAATAGCCGTGCGCGAGGTACTCATTCTTCCCGAGATGGCGATCCATTACGCCGTATAGCCGGCGGGTTTCCTTGCTGTTGGCGTTTCGGCAAACAGAGGACCGTGCGGCAGCGAAATGTTCCGCTTGCGCGCCTGGCGTTCGACGAACTGACGCGCCACGATCTCCTCAATCGAGCTCGACGCGCTCTTCACGTCGATGCCCGTTTCCTTTTTGAGCAGATCCATCGCCTCCTGGCTACCGAGGCCCAGCAATTCGGCGACTTTGTAGATCCGGACGGTTGCCAACGTTCGCTCCTTATGCGCCGGATTCCGACTCCGTCGCGGTCGATTCGGCGATCGCGCTCTGCACGCTGCGTGCAGCCGCGACCACCGCGTCGACGGTATCCTGATCGAATCCAGGCAACGCCATC
>JBDTMS010000788.1:0-2682 GCA_039934195.1 Betaproteobacteria bacterium | reverse complement strand
GATCGGTGCGCTCGAAGAACGTCATGTCCGCGTCTTCGCGTGGAATATAAAACACGGGATTGTAAGCTGCCTCCCGCAACGTCGAGGCGTCGCTCGTGTCTGCGACGACTTGATTGTTGAAGAGCACACGCACGCGGCCGGGTTGATGCTCGATCGTAATGGGATGGTCTGGACCTGGGATTTTCACAGCGATACTCCGGCAATTTTCTAGAGCAACATTATCGGCCACGCGCGATGCGTTTGAATCCCCTCAGTCGGGAATGAAGCCTATGCCGCTACACGGCTGAATGAACCGCGCTGACTGCGGCGGTACTCCGCCGCTGGTTATCGACGCTGAGCGGCCGCGGTCATAGACGAAGATGAAAACCAATCCACCCATAATGGCGAGGTTTTTCACGAGGTTTATCTGCTGCGTCATTGCTTGATCCGCAGCGGCCGACCAGAACCCATGGAACAGGATCGCGGTCAGCAGCGTGAATGCGAGCACGCGTAGGGCAACGCGCGCCTGGGTGGAGTGGTGTTTAAATCTCCGCGTGCGCGATCAGCGCTGCGCCAGCACGCCCATCCGTCCCTGCATGTAGTCGTCGCGCGCCTGCAGAATCTCTTCACGCGTGTTCATCACGAACGGCCCCCAGCTGACGACCGGCTCGTCGATGCGCGCGCCCGCCAGCACGAGTACGTCAGCCGCTCCCGGCGTGCTGATGTTTAGCGCACCGCCGTGTTCATCGAACACCGCCATCTGCCGCTCGCGAAGATCGTTACCGGACGTTTGTGCGCGTCCGCGAATCGTATAGACAAGCGCGTTCCAGGCATCCGGTACATCAATGCTCGCCGACCCGGCGCCGGTGAGCTTGAGATGCATGACCAGCATCGGCGTGTGGGTACGCGCCGGTCCGCGCGCGCCCTCGAATCGTCCGGCGATAATCCGCGCAACACCGCCAGCGATCGGCACTTCCGTAATGCGATCGGCCGATAGATCCTGATAGCCCGGCGGGTTCATCTTTGCGGATTTCGGCAAGTTCACCCACAGCTGAATGCCTTCGAGCGTGCCGCCCCGTTCGGCGAATTCACGCTCGTGATATTCAGCGTGCACGATGCCGCGCGCTGCTGTCATCCATTGCACGTCGCCGGGACGCAGAAAACCATGATTGCCGAGCGAATCGTGATGCTCCATCGCGCCGTCGAGTAGCAAGGTCACGGTCTCGAAACCGCGATGCGGATGCGGATTCAGGCCGCCGCTGCTGCCTGCGGCAACCGGTGTCGGACCGAAATGGTCGATCATCAGAAACGGACTGACGTAATCGACTTCTGGTCCCGGCAGCGGGCGATCGACGATCAGCCCAGGCGCCGGTTCGGCTTTGTGGGCGGATGCAACCAGCGCCACTCGTCGGGGTTCAAGCTCAGTTGTAAACATTTTCATCTCCGCTTATGCGCCATGAGTTGCGCGATCACGCCATATCGAATAGCAGAACTTCGGCATCGCTCGAATTCGAGAAGCGCAACTCGCGCTCGTCGGTAATCCGCGCACCGTCGCCAGTGCTCAGCGCAGTGCCGTTGACCTGCACGGTTCCGCGTGCGACGTGAACGTATGCCTTACGTCCTTCTGCGAGCGCATAGCTGACGGCGTCGTCGTCGCCCAAGGCGCCGGCGTAAAGACGCGCATCCTGATGCAGCGTGACCGAGCCTTCCGCCGCGTCGGGCGAAGCGATCAAACGCAGACGTCCCTTCTTTTCCTGCGCCGGGAACGCCTTCTGTTCATAGCTCGGCGCGATCCCGACCTGGCTCGGCTCGATCCAAATCTGCAGAAAGTGTGCGGGCTCGTCCGGCGACGGGTTGAACTCGCTGTGGGTGACACCAGTGCCGGCGCTCATCCGCTGCACGTCGCCGGGCCGGATGACCGAGCCGGTGCCCATGCTGTCCTTGTGCTCGAGCTTTCCCTCCAGCACATAGCTGATGATTTCCATGTCGCGATGGGGATGCGTGCCGAAGCCCATGCCCGGCGCGACGCGATCTTCGTTGATGACGCGCAGCGGACCGAAACCCATTTCATCCGGATCGTAGTAATCGGCGAATGAGAATGTGTGGTAGCTGTCGAGCCAACCGTGATTGGCGTGGCCGCGATCCTGACTCTTGCGCAATGCGATCATTGGAACTGTCTCCTTGATGCAGGACCGTCGATGAACGATCCAGAACAACCAATATAGGGGCGGCCAGGGGCGGTTAATAGCGGAACAATTCGATCGGTTCGTTCGAACGTACTGAACGATTGAGCTGGGACACGATAGTGGCGGGCGGCTCCTCCACGTCTGGACAGCACGCCGGGGAGAGTACCCAGGCGGCGCGGAGATGCTAGCGGTTACACATTGAAAAGTGAGTGCCAATGCTAGACCTTGGCTGCGCAGATATCGATTTCGACGAGATACTCGGGCTTCACCAGCGCGGTCACGATCATCAACATCGACCGGGCGCGCATCGCCGAGAAATTTGGAGCGGACCGCGACATAGGGTTTGATGTCTTCGGCGCGCAAAAGATAGTGCGTCACTTTCACCAGATCGGCCACACCCATCTCGGTGTTGCAGGATCGCGATGATGTTGATCCAAGCCTGCTCCGATTGCGTGGCGATGCCTTCAGGCAGCGTTCCATCGGGGCGCGCTAGCGCTGTAGATCCAGCGCGCGTTCG
>JBDTMS010000787.1:0-2683 GCA_039934195.1 Betaproteobacteria bacterium | reverse complement strand
CAAGGAGTTCGAGAAGTGGAAGAGTTTCATTCTCGACCCGATCAAGTCGCCCGAAGCAACCGCAAGCATCACCGGCGTTCCCGCGGCGGACATGCGTGGGGCGGCGCGTTTGTATGCCGGCGCGCGCAACGGCGCGATCTACTACGGTTTGGGCGTCACCGAGCACAGCCAGGGATCGACGACGGTTATGGGTATCGCGAATCTGGCGATGTTGACCGGCAACATCGGGCGCGCCGGCGTCGGCGTCAATCCGCTGCGCGGACAAAACAACGTGCAGGGTTCGTGCGACATGGGTTCGTTCCCGCATGAGCTGCCTGGCTACCGCCACGTTTCCGACGCGACTGTGCGTGCGCCGTTCGAAGCCGCGTGGAAAGTACAGCTCGATCCGGAGCCCGGGCTGCGCATCCCGAACATGTTCGATGCGGCGCTCGATGGCTCGTTCCGAGGCCTGTACGTACAGGGTGAGGACTTGGCACAATCCGATCCCGATACGCAGCACGTCACTGCTGCGTTGAGCGCGCTCGAATGCCTGGTCGTGCACGATATATTCTTGAACGAAACTGCGAAATTCGCGCACGTGTTTTTGCCGGGCTCGAGCTTCCTCGAAAAAGACGGAACCTTCACCAACGCGGAACGGCGCATCTCGCGCGTCCGCAAAGTGATGCCGCCGTTGGCCGGGCTCGCCGACTGGGAAGCGACGATGGCGCTGTCGAACGCGCTCGGCTATCCGATGCACTACAAGCATCCGTCGGAAATCATGGACGAGATCGCAGCGCTGACGCCGACGTTCACCAACGTCAGCTACGCCAATCTCGATCGCCTCGGCAGCATTCAGTGGCCGTGTAATGATCTTGCTCCGGACGGCACGCCGACCATGCACATCGACGAATTCGTGCGCGGCAAAGGCCGCTTCGTGATCACCCAGTACGTACCGACCGAAGAACGCGCGACGCGCAAGTATCCATTGCTGCTGACCACCGGTCGCATCCTGTCGCAATACAATGTCGGCGCGCAGACACGCCGCACCGCGAACTCGCAATGGCACGACGAAGACCGTCTAGAAATTCACGCGCACGATGCTGAGCAGCGCGGCATCAACGAGGGCGACTGGGTCGGCGTCAAGAGCCGCGCAGGCGAAACCGTTTTGCGCGCGGTCATCACCGATCGCGTGCAGCCTGGTGTCGTGTACACGACGTTCCACCATCCGTTCTCGGGCGCCAACGTCGTGACCACCGACAATTCGGATTGGGCCACCAACTGTCCGGAATACAAGGTTACCGCCGTGCAGTTGACGCGAGTCATGCAACCGTCGACGTGGCAGAAGCAGTTCAGCGAATTCGACGAGCAGCAGCGCTCGTTCCTGCCGACCCGCGAAGACGAGAAGGTATGAACGCGCGCGGCGATCCCGGCACCCACATCGGCATTTGTTCGACGCCGTAGCGGCGCATCGCATGGAAACGCATCGTCTGATCAGAATGGTGAACGACATCGCGTCGTTCTTTCAGTCCGAGCCCGATCGCGCGGTGGCGCTCGACGGCGTGGCGTCGCACATCAAGCGCTTCTGGGACCCGCGCATGCGCCGCGAATTGCTGGCTTGGCTGGACGATCACGGCGGCGAAGGATTGGAAGAACTGGCACTTGCGTCGATTCGCGCACATCGCGAGATGCTGCAGCCAGCCGCCGCGCGCAGCGCCCCCTAACACCTCTGCCAACTGGTGGTGCTACTGCGTCACGCCCTTCGCCTCGCTCTGAGGCACCGCGGCGGGCTTTGGTCCGGAGCCGCGCAGATTCACCAGCTTGTTCAGCAGATCGAACCAGAACAGCGCGCCTAACGTCACCGCCAGCCCGGTGATCAGCCAGCCGATGATTTTAATCAGCCACCAGCCGCCGCTCTTTTCCGTCGCCCGAGCCCAGCAATCTCTCAGCACGCCTCGCCGCCGGTCAGCTTACTGCCTTCGCTGGTGCCGACCGGCATCGTAGAACTTCAGCTGATCGTCGCAGCCGGCGTGCTGATCGACGCTCTCTGCATACATGCGCGATACGTTGGTCTGGCCTTCCGGCGTGTTCCAGGTCCCGTCGAAACAAAGGATGAGCCGCTTGAGGTGCGCCGGCGGTCTGATCTCGGGCTGCTGTGCGATACGCATCTGCTCGCTCGAGTTGCGGCCGCGCACGAGGTCTCGCCGAACCATCGTAGGTACTACTTTGTGCCGAAAACAACAAGGGCGACCGATCGGTTCGCCCTTAATCCCAAGTTGCTAGCGCGCCGTCGCGACGCGCTAATAAATAGCGACCCTAAATAGCAACCCGGTAGATAGCAAGCCGTGGCCTCATGCCATCTCGATATCGCTCGACTGAATACGCTTGACGCCCGCCTTGGCCATCTGTTTCCAAGCGGCGGCGATCGAGCCGTTCAGATCGATGCCGCGCGACGCGTCTTCGATGACTTCTGCTTGGAACCCGAGCTTGCGCGCGTCGAGCGCCGACCAGGCAACGCAATAGTCAGTTGCAAGGCCGCAGATGAAGACACGCTTGATCTTGCGCCCCTTCAAATAGCCCGCGAGCCCGGTCTCGGTCTTGCGGTCTGCTTCGAGAAACGCGGAGTAGCTGTCGACATCGCGATGAAAGCCCTTGCGAATGACGAGCTGCGCTTGCGGGATGTCGATACCGCTCACGATGGCCGCGC
>JBDTMS010000786.1:0-2687 GCA_039934195.1 Betaproteobacteria bacterium | reverse complement strand
GACCGCGTCTTGATGATCGACGACGACCAGGAGCTTGCCGGCATGGTGGCCGAGTACCTGAACGGTTTGGGTATTCGCATCTCGAGCGCCGGCACCGCTGCCGCCGGCATTCGTCTGCTCGAGCATGAATCGTTCGACGCGCTGATATTAGACGTCATGCTGCCGGATCTCGACGGCTTCGAAGTGTGCCGGCGCGTGCGCGCCAAATCCGACATTCCGATTCTGATGCTGACAGCGCGCGGCGATGAAACCGAGCGCATCGTCGGACTCGAGATCGGCGCCGACGACTATCTGCCCAAACCATTCAACCCACGCGAGTTGCAGGCGCGGCTGCGGGCGATCCTGCGGCGCCGATCGGTGCCGGGCGCAAATGCTGACTTGCTGCGTTTCGGCGAGCTGGAAATCGATCGCGGCGCGCGAGTGGTGCGCGTCAACGGCGTCGAGCGCGGTGTCACCAGCTATCAGTTCGATCTGCTGTGGGCACTGGCGAGCAGCGCGGGCCGGGTGATGTCGCGTGAAGCGCTGATGGACAAGCTGCGCGGCGAAGAGCTCGAAGCATTCGATCGCAGTCTCGACGTGCACATCTCGCGTATTCGCGCCGTCATCGAAGAAGATCCGAAACATCCGCGTCGGATTATCACCGTGCGCGGCGCGGGCTATGTGTTTGCGCGACAACCGGATGGGTAGCGCGCTGCGCACGCGTGCGCCGACCAGCGATCGACGTGTACTTTTGTGCAGCCCCCCGCGAACCAGAGCCATCCCGGCTTGAGAGCGATGCGCCGCCTCTACCTGCAAATCTACCTGGCCTTCGTCGGCATTCTGCTGCTGTTCGGTGTCGTCATCGCGCTGGCCTGGTGGTTGATGCCCGCCGAGGGTCAGGATCACCGGGCGATCGAAGGCATCGCGGCGCTCATCGGCGAAGTGCTGCCCGCACCTGACCGGCCGGTGCAAGAGCTGCAACGCAAGATCGATCAGCTCGCCGAGCAATTCAGTACCGACATTAGCGTGCGCGGTGCGACCGGCACATTGCTCGCAAGCGCGGGCGACCCGCTGCCGGCGCCGCGCGAAGATCGCACCAGCAGCGGCTGGCTGCGCGAAGCGGGCGGCCCGCCGATCGTCGCGCTGCATATGCCCGACGGCCGCTGGACCTTGGCACGCTGGAAGCATCACCGCAAAGGCGCCGGGCTCGGGCTGCCCGCTGCGCTCTTGTTGCTCGCCGGCGTGATCGCAATCGGTGCCTATCCGCTTGCTCGGCGCATCACCGGCAGACTCGAGCGATTGAAAACGCGCGTCGATGCGCTCGGTGCGGGCCATCTGGATGCACGCGTGCAAGTAGAAGGTTGCGATGAAGTCGCCGACCTCGCGCGAAGCTTCAACCGCGCCGCCGATCGCATCGATCGCCTGCTCCGCGCGCAACGCACCGTCCTCGCTAGCGCGTCGCACGAGTTGCGCTCGCCGCTGACGCGCATGCGCATGGCGGTGGAGCTGCTCGCCGGCCACGCACGTTCCGAGCTGCGCGATCAAGTCGCCAAAGACATCGCCGAGCTCGATGCACTAATCGGCGAGCTGTTGCTCGCAAGCAAGCTGGACACGCTCGATCAGCCGATCGATCTCGAAGAAGTCGATCTCCTGGCGCTGCTGGCGGAAGAGAGCTCACGCACCGGCGCGCAAGCGAGCGGCGAGGCGGTCGTCGTCCGCGGCGACGCGCGCATGCTGCGCAGGCTGATTCGCAATCTGCTGGAAAATGCGCGGCGCTATTCGGGCGGCGCAGCGGTGCGTGGATCGGTCGCGCACATGTCGTCAGGCGCTGCACGCTTGACGATAGAAGACGATGGGCCCGGCGTTGCAGAAAGCGAGCGCGAGCGAATCTTCGCGCCGTTCTATCGTCCGCCCGGCGCGTCCGAAGCAGACGGCGGTGTAGGTCTCGGGCTCGCGCTGGTGCGCCAGATCGCGCAGCATCATCGCGGCGAAGTGCGCTACGTCGCACGCGCCGAAGGCGGCAGTCGGTTCGAGGTCGACATTCCTGCGTGAACGAAGTTGCTGTGCGTGGCCAACGGTCTCGTGTGGTTACCTCCAAAGAGGGATTGGCACGCGCGGGCGCAGAATCGATACTGATCGACGGTCGTTCGACCGCGCGTTGCAGGCGCGTACCGCATGCCGTCACGTTCTGATTTGCTCGCATATCCCGTGGCGCGCGTTCTGCATCAGCGCCAAAGCAAGTGGCGCCTACGCAATTGATCGAAGCGTAGGCTTGCTCGCACCGCGCTCGCCGCGCTTTGCTCTGACATCGATCTCGACACAGCACTATTGATGTTTGGTATCACCGCAGCGGTCTTGTTTGTAATCACTTGGCAGCGGCGGTCGTTTCGATTGGCCCGAATGTGAGTCGCCTGTGCGCCTTGGACAAGCGTTTCGGCGGCGTTGAATCTGTCGTTTAAGAAATCCAGCGCGCGGTCGATGCCTATCAGAAACATCCACCGCAAATCGCACCGATTCATTGCGCACTCGTGACTGGCCGTGATTCAAATCGGCGCAGACCTTCACGCTTTCACCGTGTCACCTCGCGCCGATCCGGCGCGGTTCTACATTTTCGCCCTCCCGTCTAACTCATCGCTACCGCGGGTAACGTCCTCGGCGCTTCCGCGTCGATCTGAACCCCCATGTAGGCCGCGAGGCGGCGCGAATAA
>JBDTMS010000785.1:0-2691 GCA_039934195.1 Betaproteobacteria bacterium | reverse complement strand
CTCAGCGTGTTGTCGGTTTCGGTCATGATCGCCGCACTGCTCACGCTGTATGTGACGTCGATGAAGAGCCGAGTGGTGGTTCCGAAGACGGTCTCGGCATAAGCCTGTAAAAGAACTCCGCGCCGCGTCCAAGCGGTGCGGAAAAAAGCTGCGGCCCGGAACATCGATGCGACTCGATCTTCCGGGCCGCTACTTTTGCGCCTTGCAACGCGCTTGCTAGCCAACAACACAGCTACTCGCTCGGCAACGCAGGCACTCGCCTGGTAAGGTAAATACTCGTCCGGCACGCAGCTACCAGCTCGGCAACGCGGCCGCTATTTGCTCACGCCGTCGAGTCGCTCTGCCAGGGTAATGATCTGTCCCGGCTCGAATTGCGGCAGCGAGCAGGCACCGCTGGTGCAGACGAACGCCGCCGCTTTCGCGAGCTCGGGATACTGCACATCGGCGTTGGGCATTGCACCTTCGCGCCGATCCCACCATTCGATGCGGCGATAGCTGGCGGGATAGCGCAGGGCGGATTCGAATAACGCCCGCGCATTCGGGTCGTCTTTCGGACCGACGATGGTGAGATGAACCGGATCGCTGGTGACTTCGAAATCGGCGATCAGAATGCCGGGCTCGGTCGAGCGCAGCAGCGCGACCTCGCGCGTTACGAGGTAGCGCATCGCGCGTTGCGATTGTGCCGCGTAGTCCTCGTTGCCGGTATAGCGTGCGAGCAGATTGAAGAAGCGCGCGGCTGCGAGATTTTCGTCGATCTGCGGTTTCGGTTTCAGCACCTGCCGGCGATCGACAGCCGTGAGATAGCCCGCACCCTGCGGCGCTGCGAACGTCTGCTTGACGAAGCGCCCGGCCGCCTCGCTGCGTGCGAGCCACTTGCGATCGCCGGTGGCGGTGTACGCCGCCAGCATGCCGCGGCCCATCGCAAGCGTGTCTTCGAGGTAGGGACCGGCAGCGTCGCTCTCGTCGTGGCGGAACCCGCCAGCAGGCAGCGCTCGATGTACCACTGCCCAGTCGAGTGCCGCCACCGCTTGTTGCAGATAACGCTGATCCAACGTTGCGCTGTACAGCTGCACCAGCGCCTGCGCCATCCAGCCCTGCTCACGTGAATAAAGATGCTTGTCGATCGCCGGCATGCCGCGTTTGCGCCGAGCCGCGTCGTTCAGCGCAAAATAATCGGCGCTGTGCTCACCGCGCACTACATCGGCATCCTGGCTCACGTAGAACGCGCCTTCCGGGCCGCTCAAGAACTGCGTAACGTAGCGATGAATATTCTTCGCAGCGTCGATGTATGCGGGATGGTTGAGCGTCATCGCGCCGAGTGCGTATAGACGGATGGCCTCGGCCTGAATCGCCAGTATTTTCTCGTAGTGCGGATGCTGCCAATCGCGATCGGTCGAATATTGATACATGCCGCCCCACACCGGATCGATCAGCGCCATCGCGCCGTTCAGATCCTGCGTCGCCATCGTGCGGGCCTGCGCGTCGCCTTTGCGGGCCTGCATCAGCTGGTATTCGACGGCGTCGTGATCGAGAAAGCGCTGTTCCTGATCCAGACCGCCGAGCGCAAAATCATGCGTCTTGATAAAACGTGTGCGCAATTCTTTTTCCAGCGGTGCGGCCAGGATCGGCGTACGCGAGAACGTGTCGAGCCCGGCTTGATCGCGATACTGCATCGGGGTCGGATCCTTGACGATCGCCTGCAGCAGGCTACCCATGCGCTCCGGCGGGATGTAGCCGCGTCGCTTGACGATCTCGGTGCCGTCCGGCGCGAACACGACGGTAGCGGGCCAGCCGTATTCGTCGTACCGGCGCGAGAGATCAGGCCGTGCATCCTGATCGGCTCGAATGGCGATGTAGTGCTTGCCGATCAGCTGCGTGACCTTGGGGTCCTGGTAAGTCGTTTTTTCCATCACGTGGCACCAGTGGCACCAGACCGCTTCCAAATCCAGCAGGATGTAGCGTTTCTCGCGCTTGGCCTGCGCGAACAGGTCCTCCGACCAGTCATGCCATACGATCGAGCTTTGCCCGGCAACCGGGGCTTCGGGTTGCGGTGCGCCGGGCATGCGTGCGGCGTACACGGTGCAACTCAATGAACTTAGCGCCAGAAATGCATAAACAAGCGGTCGGGCTGCGATGAAGCGCATCGGGGTATCCTCGTGAAGTCTGCTGGGTATACGCGCCGTAGCAGCGGCCGGATTCGTCCGGCTGGCCCGGATGGTCGTATGGGGTCCCGCGCGCTCGTGTGGGGTCCCGGTTGCTCCCGACCGTTACTAGACCTATAATCCGCGCCTCGCTTGATTCGCCCCATCCCGTCGTATCGATTCGTCTGTGATTTTTGCCTGGATTGCTTGGACTGTCTAACTGGGTCTTTCTACCAGGGTCTATCTACCTGGGCGCCTTGACCGGCACGATCGAGAACCTCGAGAGCTGAACCACCCCTTGCCCTACCGTCTCGCAGCGGCGGGTACAACCCATAAGGAGATGCGATGCGTCACTATGAAATCGTCTTTATCGTCCATCCCGATCAGAGCGAGCAGGTGCCCGCAATGATCGAGCGCTACAAAGGCATGGTCACCGCTCGCAACGGCCGTCTACACCGGCTGGAAGACTGGGGGCGCCGCCAGATGACCTACCCAATCCAGAAGATGCACAAGGCGCACTACGTTCTGATGAACGTCGAGTGCGATCAAG
>JBDTMS010000784.1:0-2702 GCA_039934195.1 Betaproteobacteria bacterium | reverse complement strand
GCCGTCGATACGATTTACCAGAAGATTTTCAACGAGGGGAAAGCCGATCTCCTGCCGGGTCTCGTCGCCGGACCCTACATTCAGCACAACCCGATGTTCCCCGATGGTCTCGACGGCATCATGGGCTACATCAAGCAAGCCGGAGGCATTCCGTGCGAAGTCAAGCGCGTCGCCATCGACGGCGACTTGGCCTTCATCCATGTTCGATATCTGAACTGGGCCGGCAAGGAGCATGCGGGCGTCGACATCTTCCGCTTCGATGCCGACGGCAAGATCGTCGAGCATTGGGATGTGCTGCAGCCGGTGCCGCCTGAGGCTGCGAATAGCAACGGGATGTTTTGAGACGCCCGTCAATGCAGCTCGTTTCCCGTTTGCGGTACTCTCGTATCAGGCAATCGAGCAGCTAGCACTTGTCTTAAGAATCCAGATGGTGGCTCACCGAGCGAGCCAGCGAGGGGATACAGTGTTTCATGTTCAGACGCTTCCTCCAGAAGCACCTCAGTCGATAGAGCAGTTGGGTACTAAAGAAAAGTTTTGGTTTCGAGGCGAGGACGGTGAGCCGTGGTTGTATAAAGACAGTCTGTATGCGTCCGGCGAACATTGGGCAGAAAAAGCGGGCGAACAAATTTGTATCGCGCTAGGCGTCCCCCACGCAACGTATGAGCTAGCTGTCTATCAAGGAAGGCGTGGGATAGTATCCAAACGATTCCTTGACCAACAGGCCCAACTGTTTCTCGCCAATGAACTACTAGTGAAAATCGTCCCTGATTATCCTAGAGACAAGCGAGAGGTGAAGCCTAAGGAGCACACAGTGCAGCTTGCGTCTGAGGTTATGGCTCAACTGCAAACTCAGACTCCGATAGGCTATAAACCACCTCCGGAGCTACGAACCGCATTTGATGTGTTTGTAGGCTATCTGATGATTGACTGCCTGATTGCGAACCAAGATCGTCATCACGAGAACTGGGGGTTCGTATTCGACCCGGTGAACGGCTCCGCGAACCGACTGCATCTCGCTCCAACATTTGATCATGGGTCTTCACTGGCGCGGAACCTGCAAGACCATACTCGTCTTGAGATCCTAAGGACAAAGGATGCGAATCGAGCGTTGCCGGCGTTTGCTGGACGAGCGCGATCCGGCTTCTACAGTCTCGGCAGTGCGCAAGTCAAGACTATCTCCACGTTCGATGCATTCCTCGAAGCGCGTAGACTGTCCCCCGAAGGGGCAGACTACTGGGTGAACGCCCTGAAGCATACCGAGACGATAGCGCTGACGTGTTGCTTCGATGAGTTTCCGTCGGACTTTATATCTGATGCGTCTAAGGATTTCTCGCGCGATCTGATCGCGGTAAATCGCGAACGCCTTCTTACTTTGGCTTGAAATGAAATCCGTTTATTTGGCTTGGCAGAACCCTAAGACGCGCGAGTGGAGTCCCATCGGGCGGCTTTCCTTCGATGGTGATATTTACACTTTCTTTTGGACAAAGGGTGCGGCAGCCGTTCTTTCCGATCTACCGGTACCCGCAGCGATGAAGGAGCTAGGGGTTGTGTACGAGTCCAAGGGTCTCTTCGCATTCTTTGCGAATCGACTCCTAAATCCGTCTCGCCCAGACTATCTGCGTTTTCTGGGATGGCTTGGCTTGGCGCATCAGCACGATCTTATCTCTATGCTCGCAATTAGCGGTGGCAGTCGCGGTACTGACTCGTTCGAGCTTTTCCAGGTGCCCGAGCGATCCACGGCGGGAAACTATGAAATCACGTTCTTGTCGCGCGGGTTAAGCCATCTCCCCAAAGCCGCAGTTGAAGCCGTGTCGACCTTACACGGCGGAGATTCTCTTTATCTGATGCGTGATGTACACAACCCCGTTGACCGTTATGCTTTGGCGCTGCGAAGTCACGATCCGATGTTTATCGTTGGATACCTTCCCAAGTACTTCGCCAAAGACATCTGCAGACTTTTCGATTTGGTCGGCTGTGAGAATGTCGTGGCTTCAGTGAGTAAGGTTAACCTAGACGCACCTTTGCAACTCCGAATGCTGTGCAATCTAAAAGCTCCTTGGCCTTCGGAGTTCAGCCCTCTTTCGGATGCGGAGTTTTTGCCCGCTCGTAACGGCGACCAACTAACAGTTGCCGATCACGCGTAAGTCATTTAGCTGCGAGATGCTATGTCATCCGTTGGGCACTGCGCATGGCATTTGTGGCCTAGAAGGGCCTATCGCTCGCCGGAATGCGGGCGTGATGGTAAAGGGACATAATCGGTCCTGCTTATCGCACTAAAAGTAAACTTCACCTCAAACGAGCCACCGTTAGCCTGCGTCAATTTTTGATCGCCGGGTTGTTCTATTATCGCAGGAGACGCGCGAATCTCCCTCTGGGAGAAATCGCATGCGATGCTGACGCCACGATACGAGGATCGCACCCATGACCACTGCCGTAGATGCCACGCAAGCTGAGCTACCTGAAGGCACCACCCGCGCGCAGACGCCTTATACCAAACGCGCCCGATACTTCGATTCGGGCAACGCGTTCAACATCGTTTATCCGGATGTTCCAGCGGCAAGCTTCGTTGCCGAACGCGACGCCGCCCTCGATCCTGCGACCGGAACCGCGCTCATCCATTGCGATCAGAGCGCGGTGCTGGGCATCGACTCTCCAGCGACTTCGCCGCTGGTACTCGCCTCATACGCTCGCGTGCGCGCCGG
>JBDTMS010000783.1:0-2703 GCA_039934195.1 Betaproteobacteria bacterium | reverse complement strand
GGCACCAAGTCGCACTTTCAGAGGCAGCTGTCGATCGCGATCAAGCGCGCGCGCTTTCTCGCCCTGCTGCCCTACACCGACCTGCACTGAGGAGCGCATTCATGCAAATAATCCTATTGGAGAAGCTGCCGAACCTGGGCGCGCTCGGCGAAGTCGTCAACGTCAAGCCCGGTTACGCGCGGAATTTTCTCATCCCGCAAGGCAAGGCCAAGCGCGCGACGGAGGCGAATCTGGCCGATTTCGAAAAGCGCCGCGCCGAGTTGGAGAAGGTTCACAACCAGTCGCTCGTCGTCGCACAAGAACGCGCCGCGAAGCTCGAAGGTGTGGTGGTGCAGGTCTCGCAGAAAGCCGGCGTCGATGGCCGTCTGTTCGGCTCGGTCACCAATTCCGATATTTCGGAAGCGCTGATTGCGCAAGGCTTCGATGTGCAAAAAGCCCAAGTCCGCCTGCCCAATGGCCCGCTGAAGCAGACCGGCGAGCATGAAGTCACGCTCGATTTGAATACCGACGTCAAAGTACAGATCAAGATCACCGTTGTCGCGGAAGTGTAGCGGCAGCGGCGGTGACCGGTAGCGCAGCGACGCTGCTGCGCTACTGCTTAGATCTAAACGAGAAAAAAGACGGGCGCATCGCCGGTCTTTTTTTTTGTTACATTCGTCGATTCGAACGCGTCGCTCACCTTCTCTCGGATCCAGAATGGCCCAGGCCCAGGCGGTATCGCAGCTCATCCAGGATGCGCAACTCGACGTGCTCAAGCTGCCGCCGCACTCGCTGGAAGCCGAGCAATCGGTGCTCGGCGGGCTTATGCTGGAAAACGGCGCGTGGGATCGCATCGGCGACATCATCGCAGAGAGCAACTTCTACCGCGCCGATCACCGGCTGATCTATCGCCACATCTCGCGTCTCATCGAGCACGGCCGGCCGGCTGACATCGTCACCGTTGCCGAAAGTCTGGAGAGCACCAAAGAGCTGACCAGCGTCGGCGGCGTTCCCTATCTCAGCGCGTTGGTCAGCAACACGCCATCTGCGGCGAACATCCGCCGCTATGCCGAGATCGTGCGTGAGCGTGCGATTTTGCGCCGTCTCGCCGAGGTCGGCACAGAGATTTCCGACTCCGCGTTCAACACCATGGGACGCGATGCCGGCACCGTGCTCGACATGGCCGAGTCGAAAGTGTTCGAGATCGCGGAGCAGGGCGCGCGCGGGCGGCAGGGTTTTCAGGATATGCCGCCGCTGCTGACCAAGGTGGTGGAGCGCATCGATCTGCTCTACAACCGCGACAGCGACAGCGACGTCACCGGCGTGCCGACCGGTTTCGTCGACCTCGATCGCATGACATCCGGGTTGCAGCCCGGCGATCTCGTGATCATCGCGGGAAGACCTGCGATGGGAAAGACCTCGCTCGCATTGAACATCGCCGAGCACGCTGCGCTCACTACCGGCTTGCCGGTCGGTGTGTTCAGTATGGAAATGGCGGCGACGCAGCTGGTCATGCGCATGATCGGTTCGGTCGGCAGACTCGATCAGCACAAGCTGCGTACCGGCCGCCTGCACGACGACGACTGGCAGCGCCTCACCCATGCCGTCGGCAAGCTCAATGAGGCGCCGCTGCACATCGATGAGACGCCTGCGCTCAATCCACTGGAGCTGCGCGCCCGCGCACGCCGTCTGCATCGGCAGTACAAAAAGCTCGGGTTGATCGTGATCGATTACATCCAGCTCATGTCGGCGTCGGGCGTCGGCGAAAATCGCGCGACCGAGATCTCGGAAATTTCGCGATCGATGAAAGCGCTGGCGAAGGAACTGGATTGTCCGGTGATCGCGCTATCGCAGCTCAATCGCAGCCTCGAGCAGCGGCCGAACAAACGTCCGGTCATGTCGGACCTGCGTGAAAGCGGGGCGATCGAGCAGGACGCCGATCTGATTTTGTTCATCTACCGCGATGAAGTCTACAACCCGGAAACGGCCGATAAAGGCATCGCGGAGATCATCGTCGGCAAGCAGCGTAACGGGCCGATCGGTACCGTGCGGCTCGCGTTTTTGGGCGAGCACACGCGGTTCGAGAATCTCGCGGATCCGACTAGATACTAACTTTAGTGATCGGTGATTTAACTGCGGTGATCAGTGATCAGTGATCAACACCGACCACCAAAAGCAACAAGCAAAACCAGCAGGCAAAACCAACAAGCAACCCGTGAGCGGTGCTGTTGCGGATCGCCGCGCGATCAGAGAATCTCTGCTGCGTGATCGGCCAGGCGCGAGCGCTCGCCGCGCATCAAGGTTACGTGGCCGCCGTGTGGCCAGCCTTTGAAGCGGTCGACTACGTACGTCAAGCCTGAGCTGCCTTCCGTCAGATAGGGCGTATCGATTTGCGCGATGTTGCCGAGGCACACGACTTTCGTGCCCGGACCAGCGCGCGTGATCAACGTCTTCATCTGCTTCGGCGTCAAATTCTGCGCTTCGTCGATGATGACGAATTTGCTCAAGAACGTGCGACCGCGCATGAAGTTGAGCGACTTCACTTTGATGCGCGAGCGAATCAGATCGCGCGTCGCGGCGCGGCCCCACTCGCCGGCTTCTTCGTCGGTGTTGTTCAGCACTTCCAGATTGTCTTCCAGCGCGCCCATCCATGGCGTCATCTTTTCTTCTTCGGTGCCTGGCAGAAAACCGATGTCTTCGCCGACCGGCACGGTGACGCGCGTC
>JBDTMS010000782.1:0-2706 GCA_039934195.1 Betaproteobacteria bacterium | reverse complement strand
CGGATAAAGTCGGCGCCGAGTTTCTTGCGCAAATGATGAATGTGAACCTCAACGGTGTTGCTCTCGACTTCCTCGCCCCAGCCGTACAGACGCTGTTCAAGCTGACCGCGCGACAAGATCGCGCCGGGCCGCTCGAGCAGCGCGGCGAGCAGCGCATACTCGCGTGCGGACAAAATGATCGGGTCGTCTTTGAAACGCGCTTCGTGCGTGGCCGGATCGAGCGTTAGATCGCCGTGTTTTAGCAGCGGCTCGACGCGACCGGCGCGGCGTCTCAGCAGCGCACGCACCCGCGCTGCCAGCTCGTCGAGATCGAATGGTTTGACCAGATAATCGTCGGCGCCGGCATCCAAACCGGTAATGCGGTCTGCGACCGCGTCGCGCGCAGTTAAAATGAGAACCGGCGTCGCAACGCCGCGCCGGCGTGCGTCGCGCAGCCAGTCAAGACCGCTTTTGCGCGGCAGACCAAGGTCGAGCAGTACGAGCGCATATTCTTCGGACTTGGCGGCAGCATCGCCGGCTTCCGCATCGCGCACCCAGTCCACGGCGAAACCATCCTGCCGCAAGCCGGTGCGAACCGCGTCGCCGATCATCGCATCATCTTCGATCAATAAGAGGCGCATTTGCTTCCAGGTTCGAACCTCACGATAGGGCCACCAGCTTAACGCGAGCTTAAAAGCCCGGCACTGTACGGCGAGATCGATCGAAGGCAGCCGCTCGCGGGCAAGCGCGATGCGTCGCATTATAGAGAGCGATGCGCGGGGCCCGCCGCGGATCGAGCCGATCGGGAACGACTACCGGGTTCTGTTGTCTTCACTAGGTCCCGCGGTGGTTGTCATGAAGACGTCATGGCTCTGGCGTATCACGCATGATTTGCGCAAATCGTCTGCTTTAGGGGAGGCGTATGGGAAGAAAGGACGAGAGACGGATCGAGCCGACGCTAAAAGCGAAGAAGCGCGACAAGAAAAAGCGCGATAGCGGCGGCACCGGTATCGTCGACGTATTGAACTGTCCGCCGGTGGCGCGCTACTATTGCGAGCTCGTGGTCGGCAACGGCATCGGCGACGATGCGGTCGAGGATGCGCTGGCGGCGTTCGAGCGCGCATGGGAGGTGCGGCGCCAGAAAGCGCACGAGGATGCGATGCAAGAACCCGAACACCCCGGCACCGAATGCACGAGCGCCGAACATTTGCTACTCGGGCCGCTGTCCAGTAAGCAGGATTGGTTGATCGACTGGGACGCCGAGCCGATGACCGCGCGAACCTGGTGCTGGGTCGGCTATCAATCGATCCGTTTCTACAAACCGGCGTAAAGCCGCCGCGATTCAACGCTGCGTCAGGCGGTCGATCATCGAGCGCACCGCACGAATCTGCGCTCCATCTTTAGTGTGATAAAACGCGCCGCTGTATCCCCACCAGTCCCAGCAGCCTTCCGGATTGAGCGGCAGGCCGGACGTTAGCCCGCGCGAGATAGTCTGCGGGTAGAGCACGATGATGCGATTGCCATCCGCCCAGCGGTTGTAGCCGGCGTGCTCGACATAAGCGAGCTTGATCGTGTCGGCGTTCTGGCGGCAGCCGTGAAACGCGACATGCACGCGACAATGAGCGGTGGCGCATTCCGTGGGAATGTATGCGTAAGCGGTATCGGCCAGGCTGATCGCTTTGGGATCACCGCCGGCGAACTCCTTCTGATCGAACGCCAACAGCCGCCCACTCGGGTGATCGATCGCCGGTTTCAACGGTCCATACAGGTGCGCCAGCAACTTACCGGCGGCATCGAAGTCGCAACGGTTGATGTAGGGCGCAGCAGTCGCGGCGCAGCTGCCACCGTAATCCTGCGTGACCATGCCATGTCCGGCTTTTACACCGCGCACGAACACGGTCGCAGCGGCCGGCACGTATTCACCGTAGAAGCGCTCCAGCGCGTCCATTACCGATTGCTTCACGACTGCGTCTTCGCTGCCCCAGAACAACCAAACGCGCGCGCTGTTCAGATGCGACGTCGCATCGATCTGGCCGAGCCGCGCCAGCTGCTCGGTTTCGGCCTTGAGCAACGCAACCGCAGGCAATGGCGTCAGCACCCCTGGCTGCAGACAGTTATAGCGCGCTGCCCAGACACTGTTCTGAGCGCAGTAATATGGTCCGCCCGCAACGATCGCCGCACCTTTGACCGAGGCGGAATGCGCCACATGAAATTGCACCGCCATGAAACCGCCGGAAGAAATACCGGACACCGTGGTCGCGTTCGCATCTGCGTGCAGCGCAGGCAAGCGCTCGGGTGCTGCAGCGTGGCTCGCGGCGACGAAGCCAAGCAGGCTCGCGAGCAACACCGAGCGTAATCGGCGCGCGCTCGATTCCTGTTCGTCTCGCAGTGAGTGGTGCATGCTCGAACCTCCGATTGCTACGCCGCCAATTGCTGCGGTTTACTTGATGAGCGCCGCGCAGGAGTACGATTGTGCTCTACCTGAGCGCCCGTGGTCGAAGCTCCAACGTTGCCGACGCGACTTCGCCGATTCGATTTCGCCGATTCGATTTCGCCGGCGCCTTTCATTGTTCGATTCTCAATTCGACCTTCAATCATGAGCGAGTCCAACCAAGAAGCAACCGAGTTTCCGTGCAGCTTCGTCATCTTCGGTGCGACCGGCAATCTTGCCGTCATCAAGCTGCTGCCATCGCTGAAGAAGAATCCAATGGGCCGACATGCCGGTGC
>JBDTMS010000781.1:0-2708 GCA_039934195.1 Betaproteobacteria bacterium | reverse complement strand
GCTGATCAGCTGACTGGTGAATGGAATATTCATGCCGCCCGCACTTCGAGCAAGAAGTGAATGAGCATGCCGAGCACCGCCAGCAGGAAAGCCATACCGAGGAATTCCGGTACCCGGAAGATGCGCATTTTCGCCGATGTGATTTCCAACAACGCCAGGCCGACTCCGGCTGCGCCGAGCTTGAGCACCAGTGCGATCACCGCCAGCGGCAGCATGCCCCACTCGCCGGCTTGCGCGATGCCCCACGGCACGAACAGTGCGATGCCGATGCAGGTATAGGTCATCAGTTTCAACGCATGCGCCCACTCCATCAGCGCTAGATGGCGTGCGGAGTATTCGAGAATCATCGCCTCATGAATCATCGTGAGCTCGAGATGCGTGCCGGGGTTGTCGACCGGAATGCGTGCGTTCTCCGCCAGCAGCACCATAACGAATGCCACGCCCGAGAACGCAAGGCTCGGATAGATCGTGAGCTGGCGATGGCCGAGGACTTCGACGATGGTCGTCAATGCCGTCGACTGACTGATCAGCGCGGGCGTGAAAAACACCATCAGCAGCGCCGGCTCGGCAAGACTTGCGATCAGCATCTCGCGGCGCGCACCCATCGACCCGAACGGCGTACCGACATCCATCGCGGCGAGACCCATGAACACGCGCGCCAGCGCAAACAAGCCGACCAGCGCAATGACGTCGGCCGCGGGGGAAAACGGCAAATCGGTCGCGAGGATCGGCACGATGCTCGCCGCCAGCACCATGCAGCCGAACACGGCGTACGGCGCCGTGCGAAACAACCACGACGCGGCGTGCGCGAGCACGGCTTCTTTTCGAAACAGCTTGAACAGTGTGCGATACGGCTGCAGCAGTCCGGGTCCGGATTTATTCTGCAACCACGCTCGGCATTGATTCACCCAGCCCAGCATCAGCGGCGCCAGCACGACCGCGAGCAGCGTTTGCACCAACTGCGAAGCGATGAAGCCGGGATTCACACCGTTGCCCTATTGAATCAGCATCAGCAGCGCCAGCAAGGTGACGAAGCTGTAGATCAGATAGAGATGGATACGGCCGTGTTGCACGACGCTGGTGAATGACGACAGGAAATCGGCGAACCGCATCACCGGCACATACAGCCAGTACCAGGTTTGATCTTCGATTTTGGACGAATACAACGGACGCGCGTCGAACGGCGTCGGCTGCGAACGCTCGATCTTGAAGAACGGCTCGAAGATCTGCTTGATCGGCTGGCCGAAGCCTTCTGCCGAATCTTGCATGCGCGCGGTCAATCCGGGCAAGCCACCGTCCCAGGCATCGGCGCGACGCATCCCACCGCGATAGAAGCGTCGCACGATGAGATAAGTCAGCAGCACGGTTATGACGATGCCGAGGAGAAACAGCAGCGCACTGTAGCTCGCCCGCTCCGGCGCAATCGCGGTGAGAAACACCCAGCTCGATGCCTGCATGCTGTCTTCGAGTGTCCCGCCGACGAGCGCCTTCGCAATTGGGTCGATCGCCGTCAGCACGAATACCGGCATCAGCCCAAGTACGACGCACCAGAGCGCCAGCCAGATCAATCCGGCGCGCTCCGCCGGTCCGGCGTCGCTCACCTCTACCTGACGCTCGCGCGGCATGCCGAGGAACACGATCCCGAAGAACTTGACCATGACATAGCCGGACAGCGCGACGGCGAGCGCGAGCGCTGCAGTGGCCACGGGCACCAGCATATTGAGATAACCGTTGGGTAGCGTCGGCGTGAGCAGAAACGCCTGGAACAGCAACCATTCCGACGCAAATCCATTCAGCGGCGGCAGACCGGCGATAGCAAGTGTGCCGATCAGCGCAAGACCTGCCACCCACGGCATCGGGCGGATCAAGCCACCGAGTTTGCCGAGACTGCGATGGTGGGTCGCGTGCATCACCGAGCCGGTGGTGAGAAACAGCAGCGTTTTGAACAGCGCGTGATTGATGCAGTGATACAAAGTCGCTGCGAGCGCGAGTGCCGCGAGCACGTTCATCTCGTACGCGTGAAATAACACGGCCAGGCCCATCCCGGCAAGAATGATTCCGATGTTTTCGATCGACGAATACGCCAGCAGCCGTTTCATGTCGGTTTGCACGGTGGCGAACATGACGCCGAACAATGCGGTCAATAATCCGAGCGACAAGGCAGCCACGCCCCACCACCAGATTTGCTGGTGCAGTAGATCGAACGTCACGCGCAGCAATCCGTAGATCGCGGTCTTCAGCATAACGCCGCTCATCAACCCGGATACCGGCGAGGGGGCCGCCGGATGCGCTTCCGGCAGCCACACGTGCAGCGGCACGAAGCCCGCCTTCGCGCCGAAGCCGAACAGCGCGAGCAGAAATGCAATCGATGCCCAAGCGGTTGGCAATGTGTTTGCCCGCATGGCGTCGAACGTGTAGTTCCACTGGCCGATCTGCAGCGTGCCGAAACACAGCAGAATGCCGAGCGCGCCGATGTGCGCAACGACGATGTATAGCAGTCCGGCACGGCGCGTCTGCGCTACTTCGTGATCGGTCATCACGAGAAAGTACGAGGACAGCGCCATCGTTTCCCACGCCACCATGAACAGGTACGCGTCGTCGGCCAGAATCACGACGGCCATACTCGCGAGAAACAAGTGGTACTGCACGCCGATGAGACGAATGTCGCCGCCGCCGCTGGCGAAATAACCGGTCGAGTAGAGCGACAC
>JBDTMS010000780.1:0-2708 GCA_039934195.1 Betaproteobacteria bacterium | reverse complement strand
CATCGAACTATTTGAATCCGAAACGTCCGGGGAGCCAGAGCGAAAATGCCGGCACGAACACGAGCAGCATCAGCCCGAGAAACAGCACGATTAGATACTTCAGCATCGGCCGCGCGACGTCCTGCATTTTCGTATCCGTGATCGCACACGTCGCAAACAAGCCCAAGCCGATCGGCGGTGAGAATAAGCCAAGACCCATTGCGATGATCATTACCGTGCCGAAGTGCAACGGATGCACGCCGAGCTGCTGTGCGAGCGGCGTCAGCAGCGGGCCGAAGATAATCAGCGCCGGTGCGCCTTCGAGAATCGCGCCGAATGCAATCATCAGCAACGCAGAGGCAACGACGAACGCCTGCGCGCCGTAATTCTGGCCGAGGCTGATCATTGCGCCGGAAATGCATTGCGGGATTTGCTGGATCGTCAGCGCGAAGGAAACGCTCGAGGCCGCCGCGACGATAAACAAGATGCTGCCCGACATGGCGGCAGAGCGCACAAACAGGCGCAGCACCGATCGCACGGTCAGCTCGCGAAACGCGAGACCGCCAACCACTAGCGCATAGACGGCGGCGAATGCGGAGACTTCGGTCGAAGTTGCGATGCCCGATGTCACGCCTTTGCCGATCATCAAGATCATGATCAAACCGACTGCGGCTCCGGCGAGCAGACGAGCGAGCGGGGTGTGCTGGGGAAATGCGTCGCGTGGATCGATTCGCGTGCCGAAATAGATCGCAACAGCCGCCAAGCCCAACGCAAGGGCCGCAGCGGGAACCAGGCCGGCGATGAACAAGCCGCCGATCGAGATGTTGGCGACGAAGCCCAGGATGATCATGTTGATGCACGGCGGAATCGTCTCCGCCATAACCGCCGCGCCGGCGAGGACACCGGCGGCCTCGTTCGGATCCTGCTTGCTGCGGCGAACCGCGGGCATGATGATGCCGCCGACTGCCGCGATGTCGGCGAGCTTGGAGCCGGATACGCCCGAGAAGAACGCAGTCGCCGTGATGATGATGAGATTCAAGCCGCCGCGCAGACGTCCCATCCAGCGCACCAGCAGCTCGATCAGCCGGGACGACATGCCGTTCGCTTCCATCAACAGGCCGGCGAGCACGAAGAAAGGAATCGCCAGCAACACGAAGTGATCGGTTCCCGATACCACTTGTTGTGCATAGACCAGCATCGGCAGCGACGGATCGGACAGGAAATACAACAATGCTGCGAATGCGAGCGCGAACGCGATCGGCACGCCGATGACGAAACTGATGACAAAGCCGAGCAGCAGCAGGAGGATCGGGGTGATCGGTGCGGTCGGCACCAGAACATTCCAGCCGTAGACGATCGCGACCAGCACGATGCTTCCGGCAAATGTGGCGACGACCGTTTTCCACGGCCCGCTCAGCGCGCTCAGTAATCCGAATAGCGCCATCAACAGACTGCCCACAACGACCGGCCACACGTAGATCGATTGCGGCAATCCAATCGGCGTCGTCTGCCCGCCGGAATCCGACAGCAAAGTGAGCGCCGAGAGCAGCAGCGCGATGGCCACTGCCACGACGATCCAATGGCACAACTGAATCATCGATGCGCGCCAGCTCGGCGGGAACAGAGTGCGCAAACTATCGATGCCGACGTGCTGAGCGCGGCCCAGCGCCGTTGCCGCGCCGAGAAACACCAGCATGCCCATCAGCGCGCGCGCGATTTCTTCCGCCCAGTCGAACGGATCGTGCAGAAAGTAGCGCCAGATCACCGAAGCGAACACCACCAACACATCGATCGCAAGAACCAGCGCTGCGGCGTGCTCGACGACGGTGAGCAGCAATTCGAGCGCCGCGTTGGCGCGAAGCGATCGTGTCGTTGCGAACTTCAGTGCGATGTCGTGCATGGCCAGCGCGGCAACTGCTCGCGACGCGAATGCGATGCGCCGACGCTCATCGCGACGCTGCGATCTTGTCGAATAGCGGCTTGGTGACGGGATACTGCGCGGCGAAGCTGGTCCACAACTTAGCCGCCATGGTCTGGCGCACTTGCTCGCGCTCGGCCTTCGCCATCGGATGATAGGTCATACCGAGGCGTTTGAGCGCCTCGATCGCGTGCTGGCCGCGGTCGACTGCGATGCCGCGTTGGTACGCGGTCGCTTCGGTGGCAGCTTGCAATACCGCAGGACGAATCGGCGCGGGGATTTTATCGAGGCCGCGCTTGCCGATAACGGCGATCATTGGCGGGAATAAATGCTCGGTGAGCCAGCAGTGCTTGGAGACTTCGTACATCTTCGATGCGAGCACCGTAGACGGGTCGTGCTCGAAGCCATCGACAACGCCGGTCTGCAGCGCCGTGTACAGCTCGTTGAATGGGATCGGCGTCGGGATAGCGCCGAGCAGCTTGAACGTTTCGATGAAAGCGGTCGTCGGGAGAACGCGCAGCTTCACGCCTTTCACCTCGGCGAGCGAGGTGACTGGAAGCTTGGTGTAAACGCTGCGCGATCCGAAGTGCGAGCCCCAGCCGAGGATCGAGCAGCCGGTGCGATCCAGCAGAATTTTTCCGAGCGGCGCGGCGACACCGCCGTCCAGCGCTTTGTCGACATGCGCATAGCTGTCGAACAAATAGCCGAGATCCATCATGCCGATCTCGGGTGCGACCGTCGCCCAGATCGAGGAGCCGGTGAGCATCATGTCGATCGAGCCGATCTTCACCTGCTGCACGACGTCGGCTTC
>JBDTMS010000779.1:0-2709 GCA_039934195.1 Betaproteobacteria bacterium | reverse complement strand
TTTTGTCGCCGATGACTTGCAGCACTAATTGGCCGCTCAAATTGGTTGCGCAGTCTCCTAAAACGCACGAAAAACTAACTTCCGGCTTGTCGTAGTCCGGCACCGCAAACGCAGTACCGGTCAGGCCAAGCGAGATCGTCCCAAACAGCAGTTGCGAAAGTTTTAGTCTCATTTCGTGGCTCCATTTGCAAGAATGCATGCGACGTGGTGGGAAGGCTGCAGACGTTCGCGGCGTGCAGCCGGCTAGCGATCCTCCTAGGGTTAGCGGCAGCGGCCGCGCGCGTACAAGTGAGCCGTGTACGCGTCGATGCATCGAAAGTGTGCGAGCAACCGAGAAAAACGACGAGCGCCGTTTGCACGACGCTGTGTTTGCACTCTCCCATAAGCGCACCTGGCATTGAAGTCGGGATTTGTAAAATTACGATCGATGCGGAGATATTTTTAGCGTCGCTTGCCGGGCACACGTCGCAATCGAGCGACGCGAGACGCCCATTCGCAGTTCACCATTAACCCGCATGGCATAGCGCAATGGGCCGGAGCGCAAACCGAAACGAACCGGCCCACTACCGTAGAATTCGGGCATTACGGCAACCGATTCTATGCAGCCCCTCGATCATCCCAAAGTACGACGCCAGCTCGCCGCGATTCTAAGCGCCGATGTCGTCGGCTACAGCCGGCGCATGGCGGAGGACGACGCCGCGACGGTGCAGACCGTTTTGGCGCATCGCGAAACGATCGGCGCGTGCGTGCGCGAGCACCGCGGACGCGTCGTCGACGCGGTCGGCGACAACTTGATGGCGCAGTTCTCCAGCGCTGTGGATGCGATAAGTTGCGCGATCGAAATTCAAAGTGAGCTGGAGCGGCGCGAGGCCGACGTGCCCGAAGAGCGCCGCCTGCCGTTTCGCATCGGCCTGCATCTCGGCGATCTGCTGATCGAAGGCGACCAGATCTTCGGCGACGGCATCAACATCGCCGCGCGGCTGGAGGCGCTCGCGCCGACTGGAGGCATCTGCGCGTCGGGCGCCATCGTCGAACAGGTGCGCGGGAAGGTCCACGCGACGTTCGAAGACATCGGTGACCAGCATCTGAAAAACATCGCTGCGCCGGTGCGCGCCTATCGCATTGTGCCGAGCACGCACAGTCGCGACGGCGCGGCAATCAGCCGCATGACCGTACCAGGGTTCGGCGGTCGCCCAGCGATCGCGATCCTGCCGTTCGAAATTCGCGGGGGCGAACCGGAACAGGAGTACATGGCGGACGGCATCGTCGAAGACCTCATCGCGCGTTTCTCGGCGTTCCGCGTCTTTCCGGTGATTTCGCGCAGCTCTACGTTTACCTACAAGGGCAAGCGGATCGATGCGCGCCAGGTCAGCCGCGAGTTGCGCGCGCGCTATATCGTCGAAGGCAGCCTGCAACGAAACGAGGGGCGCATTCGCGTTACCGTCGAGCTCATCGACGGCATTCTCGGGCATCAGATCTACGGCGAGCGCTACGACCGCGATGTCGGCGACATCTTCGCGCTGCAGGACGACATCGTCATGGCCGTAATCAGCTCGATCGAGCCGGCGCTCGCGCGCGCCGAACGCCTGCGTGCCCGCCTGAAACCGCCCACGCATCTCGACGCGTGGGAGTGTTTCCAGAAAGGCGCTTGGCTGCTTTTCGGGTTTCGTTCGAAAGAAGATATCGGCGAAGCGTTGACGCTGTTTCAACGTGCGCGCGTTCTCGATCCCGCGCTGGCGACGGCGGCTGCATCGGAATCCGCCTGTCACTCCGTGTTGCTGCTGTACCAGTGGTCCGACGATCCCGCGCAATCGATCGCGGAAGCACTTCGCATCGCGGCAGAGGCGATTGCGCTAGGCGAGGATGATCCGTGGGCGCACGTATCGTTGGGCTACGCGCATTCCTTCGCTGGCGACAAAATACGCGCGATCGCGCAGTTCGAGCACGCCATCGAGCTCAGCCCCAGCTTGACGATGGCGTATCAAGGTCTCTCGGTTGCCCTGACGGCCGATCATCCCGAGGAAGCCATCCGCGTGGTAGAGAAGGCCATCAGGCTATCGCCGCGCGATCCGCAAATGCATTTGTTCGTGCACCAGCTCGCAGTGGCGAATCTCATTGCCGGACGCTACGAGCAGGCGCTCGAGCACATTCGAGAAAGTCTGCGTCTGCGCGCCGACCAGCCGCACGTGTACCGCGTCATGGCAGCGGCGCACGGCTACCTCGGTCATCGCGCCGAGGCGCTGGCCGCGCTCGATAAAATGCGCGCACTCGCGCCGCATTTTTCGATGGAGACTTTTCGCAGCGCGAACTCGCAGGTGCTGGTCGATCGATGTGTCGAAGGCTGGCGGCTGGCGGGATGGGAAGGCTGGTAGCGGCATTCGCGGGGATCGCATTCATTGGCCCGAGCGCCGCTTCAAATCCTCGATCATCCACTCGTCACGTGGCGCGAGTATGGCGCGCTGCTGCATGTCGAGCGCGACCTGGAGCGCTCGCGACGCGTAGCTCTTCTCTCCAGTGACTTCGCTTAACTTAACAAAACTGATGATCAGATCGCGCTGCCATCCCGCGTTGCCCGGATCGGCTTGCGCCAGACGCTCTCGGATGCGCATCGACGCCCGGTAGCTCTCCAGCGCAGCGGGCAGATTGCGTTGCGTGACCTGCACGTCGCCGATCTTGTTATGCGACACCGAAAGATCCCGCTGCCATCCC
>JBDTMS010000778.1:0-2713 GCA_039934195.1 Betaproteobacteria bacterium | reverse complement strand
GCCGTAGTCAGCATGCGCAAGCAGTTTCCCGGGCACGCGAAGCGCGTGATGTTCGGCATCTGGTCGTTTCTGCGGCAATTCATGTACACGAAAATCATCGTCGTGGTGGATGACGACATCGACGTGCGCAACTGGAAAGAAGTGATCTGGGCGATGACCACGCGAGTCGATCCTGCGCGTGACATGGTGACGGTGGAAAATACACCGATCGACTATCTCGATTTCGCGAGCCCGGTCGCCGGCCTGGGATCGAAACTCGGCATCGACGCGACCAACAAATGGCCGGGAGAGACCACGCGCAACTGGGGCAAAGCGATTGCGATGGATGCGCAGGTCAAAGCGCGCGTGGATGCGCTCTGGAAAGATTTACGGATTTAAACAACTGTCGTTGCGCAATCGACCGGTGAGGACCAAAAAAAAAGGGCCGGCGCGAAGCCGGCCCTTCAACCCCTTATAGTACAACCCCTTACAACTCCTTAGAATTCCGTTAGAAGCGGAACAATCCGCTCACTGAATACATGTTGATGTTAGTTTGTCCTGTGCTCGCGTCATCGCCGATAGTCGAGAAACGCTCGACTTCTGCCCGCATTCCGAACGTATCGGTAAACATGTATTCCAGTCCGACGCCGAACGCGCCATTGATTCCGTTATCGCTCGCAGAAGCCACGCCGGACGCGCTGTCGGCATTGAATTTGGTGCTCCAGCGAATTACGCCGACGCGGCCGATAAAGCTCAATCGGTCGAGCAACGGTGCGGAAATGACGATGCCCGCATAAGGCCCGCGCGCCTTGAATTCGATGTTGCCGCCGGATGCGGTCTTGATCGTGCCTTTGCCGAAATCGTAGTAGCCGAGCTCGACGCCGAAGTATTGGATGAATTGATAGCCCACGAAGCCTTTCTTCGCGAAGCCCTTGTTGTCGCAGGTCGTCGTTGAGACGCCTCTGGCCGGCAGGGTGTTATTGCAGATGTTGGAAAGGTCCAACATGCTCGCGACGCCCGCACTGCCGCCCACGTAGAAGCCAGACGTTTTCTGCTGTGCAAAAACGTTCGATGCGCCTAGCGAAAGGCTAGCGACGAGGATGCTCGCAAACGCCGCCATCCTCAGGTTATTGCATGCCATGAAACGTCTCCCAGCTAATAAGGCTTCGAAGAAGTCAGTCCAACAGCTTGACCAGACACCTTACTTCGGCAGGCTTGGTATAAAGTTTAGGCCCGCATCGCGTTCCCGCTTGAAAAACGCTAACGTGACGTTTTGCCTGAGAATTCGGCAGCAGATCGACACCGACGCGGGCGCCATGTGGCGAGCCTATTCGCTTATTCCAGGAACCGCACACCTCACATCCGCTCTCATGACAATGATCATTTTTTCGCAAGTCGACAGACGCGCACCGCGTTCGGCGCAACCGGATGAGTAATCGGCTCGCGCAGGAAACCAGTCCATATCTCCAGCAGCACGCCGACAATCCGGTCGACTGGTATCCGTGGGGCGCGGAGGCGCTGCTCAAGGCGCAGCAGGAGAACAAGCCGATCCTGCTCTCGGTCGGCTATTCCGCTTGTCACTGGTGTCACGTGATGGCGCACGAGTCGTTCGCCGACCCGGCGGTCGCGGCCGTCATGAACCGCAACTTCGTCAACATCAAGGTCGATCGCGAAGAGCGCCCGGACCTCGATCAGATCTACCAGAGCGCGCATCACATGTTGAGCCAACACGCAGGAGGCTGGCCGCTGACCATGTTCCTCGCGCCGGATCAGCGTCCGTTTTTCAGTGGCACCTATTTTCCCAAGACCGCGCGCTACAACCTGCCGGGCTTTGCTGATCTGCTGGAAAAGATAGCCGCTGCTTATCGCGAGCAACCGGACGCCATCGCGGCACAGAGCGAAAGTCTCGCAGGGCTGTTCGCTCGCAGCTCGCCCGCGGCCCCGGCGGCCGGTCTGCAGTTGTCAGCCGCGCCGATTGCAGACGCACTGGGCGAGCTCGATCGAATCTTCGATCCGGTGCACGGCGGCTTTGGTGGCGCGCCGAAATTTCCCCATCCCGCCGAGCTGGAATTGTGTTTGAGCGAGGGCGTTCGGCGCGGCGATTCGCGCGCCATGGATAACGCGCTATTCACGCTGCGTAGGATGGCGGAGGGCGGCATCTACGATCATCTCGGCGGCGGATTCTCGCGCTACAGCGTCGATCAGCAATGGATGATTCCGCATTTCGAGAAGATGTTGTATGACAACGGGCCGCTGTTGCGCCTGTGTGCCGATGCCTGGTTGATCACCGGCGATACGCTGTTTGCGCGCGTGTGCGAACAGACCGCCGGCTGGGTCATGCGCGAGATGCAGGCGCCGGAAGGCGGTTACTACTCATCGCTCGATGCCGATTCCGAACACGAAGAAGGCAAGTTCTACGTTTGGTCGCGCGAGGCAATGCGCGGGATTCTGAGCGAGAGCGAATATGCGCTGCTGGCGGCGCACTATGGTGTCGACCAGCCGCCCAACTTCGAGGGCAAGCATTGGCATCTGCGCGTCGTGCAACCCCTGTCGCAGATCGCGGCGGCTCTAGGCATCCCCCTGAAAGGGGTGCAGGTGCAACTCGATACCGCACGTGCAAAGCTTCTCGCAGCGCGCGAGCGGCGCGTGCATCCGGGGCGAGACGAGAAGATTCTGACATCGTGGAATGCGCTGATGATCCACGCCATGGCGCGCGCCGGTCGCGCCTTCGGAC
>JBDTMS010000777.1:0-2716 GCA_039934195.1 Betaproteobacteria bacterium | reverse complement strand
GTAAAAGAGATCTTCGACATCAGCCGGTTCAGCATGGTATTTCCGATCTACGAGACCGTACGCGATGCGCTGGCGCAACTCGCGCCGCAAACGCTGGCAGGTCTCGATGGCAAATGAGCGCGGCGGCGCGCATCCGCTTGCGATCGAGCGTAGTCGAAGGAAACTGTTGAACATTGCCGCGCGGGATTGTTGAATGCGCGTCCACTTCTGGGGCACGCGCGGCTCGATTTCGGTTGCGCTCACAGCAAGCGACGTGCGCCGCAAACTCAGCGCGGCTTTGCACCGAGCGATCGAGCAAGGCATACACTCCGCCGATCAAATCGCAGCCTTCCTGGATGCCCCCGGCAATGGCACGTTCGCCCGCACGTACGGCGGTCATACGTCGTGCGTTGAAGTAAAGGCTGCCGGTCCGGAGTTTCTGATTTGCGATCTCGGCAGCGGCGCGCGCCTGTTGGGGCAAGACATCATGGCTCGGACGGGCGGCGAGCCGCCGACAGTGAACGTGTTCATGTCGCATCTGCATTGGGACCACATCGTCGGCTTTCCTTTCTTTGCCCCGGCCTATCGCCCCGGCTCGCGTATTCGTATCCACGGCTGTCATGAGCAGCTCGAGCAAGTATTTCGTTTGCAGCATTCTGCGCCCACGTTTCCTGTGGATTTTTCGCAGCTGGATGCAAAAGTCGAGTTCGTACAGCTGGCACCCGATCGCTGGCATGAGATCGCCGGCACACGCGTAAAACCGATGCGCCAATATCATTCGGGCGACTCCTACGGCTATCGCTTCGAGGCTGCCGGCAAGTGTCTTGTGTATTCCACCGATTCCGAGCACAAGATCGAGCACCAGGCGGAAACCGCAGCGTTCGTCGAATTTTTTCGCGATGCCGATCTGGTGATATTCGACGCCATGTATTCGCTGCTTGAGGCCAGCTCGATCAAAGAAGATTGGGGACACTCGAGCAATGTCGTCGGTGTCGAGCTCGCGCAGCTCGCGCGGGTCGACAAGCTGTGCCTGTTCCATCACGATCCGGCGTTCAACGACGAGCAGATCGATTCCATTCTCAAAGATGCGATTCGGCTCGAGCAACTCACGCGCGCGCATCACCCGGTGCAAGTGCTGGCTGCCTGGGACGGGTTGGATCTCGAGGTTTGACCGCGCGACCGCCGTCCCGCGGCACACGCCGCGCACGCGCCTGGAGCGAAGCGCCGATCATTCGGTTATTTACGTTCGGGCAAAGCCGACCACTCGGTTTGCTGGTGCTGCTCGCGGTATTTGCGACGGTTGCACTGCACCCCGGCTGGAGTCCGGCCAACACCTTGCGCTACTGGCTGTTCGACAGTTATCAGCAGGTGTTCCCACGTGTGCGCAGCGCGGATGCGGCCAGCGCAATCGTCGTTGCCATCGACGAGGACAGTCTGGCCCAGTTCGGTCAGTGGCCATGGCCGCATACGTTGCTGGCGCGCATGCTGGAGCAGATCGGCAATGCGAATCCGAAGGCGATCGGCATCGATCTGCTATTGCCCGACTCCGATCGCCAGTCGGTGCGGCTGTCATCGTCATCCAGCGATTCGCGGCCGCAGCTGCGCCATCAGCTCGCGGCGCTCCCCGGCAGCGATGCAGCACTGGCCGAGGTGATTGCTCGGCTGCCGGTCGTGATTGCGGTAGCGGGACTGGCGGAAGCGCGCGCAGCGCGAACTGTGGTGAGAAGCGCACCGGTCCTCGTGCAAGGCGGCGATTTCGATCCATACGTGCGGCATTTTACCGACGCACTCAGCAGCCTCGATGCGATCGCGCGAACGGCACGCGGTCATGGCCTGATCAATACGGACGCGCCCGACGGTGTTGTTCGCCGTCCGCTGATGGTTGCAAGCGTCGCCGGCATACTGCTGCCGTCACTGTCGCTCGATCTGCTCCGCGTGGCGGCGGGCGCAGATCATTTCCGACTGATCATCGGCCGGCGCGGCGTGCATTCGATGGGCTACCTGGATCGCCAATATCCGGCGAATGCCGACGGCACGCTATGGCTACACTTCGGCGCCTCGGATACGAGCCGCGTCGTGTCGGCATCGCAGGTGCTCGAGGGACGCATCGATGCGAGTCGGTTTGCCGGAAAAATCGTGCTCATCGGCGTGACCGGATTGGGCCTGCAAGATTATCAGACCACACCGCTGCATACGCGCATGGCAGGGGTGGAAATACACGCGCAGATGGTGGACAACATGGTCGACGGCCATTTTCTTCGACGCCCCGTTGCGATGCTCGCCATCGAATGCGTGCTGCTCGCCGTGTGCAGCGTCGCCCTCATCGTGATCTTGCCCGGATGGCGGCCTGCGGCAAGCACCGGCATATTCGTAGCAATCGTGGTGGTGCTGGTTGCCTCCGGCTATCTGCTGTTTGAGCTGCAGCAGCTACTGCTCGATGCAATGCTGCCGGCGCTCGGCACCAGTTTGGTCTTCGGTGTCTTGATCACCGGCAATCTCGCAAACGCCGATTCGCAGCGTCGCCAGTTACGGCGTCAGCTGAAAGACCAGCGCGCGGTCACTGAGCGCATGACCGGCGAGTTGGAAGCGGCGCGCCGCATTCAGCTCGATATGCTGCCGCCGCCGTCCAGTGCCGCGATGGGCGACCCACGCTTCACGTTGCATGCTTTGATGGCGCCGGCGCGTGACGTGAGCGGCGACCTGTACGACTTTTTCAAATTGGACGCCGACCGCTTGT
>JBDTMS010000776.1:0-2718 GCA_039934195.1 Betaproteobacteria bacterium | reverse complement strand
CTGGGTCTCGGTGACGGACTATGGCGCAGCGGGTGGCGAGATCAATCGCGCGATCGTGGAGACATTTCGCGGGCGCGGCATCGTCATACCGTTCCCGCAACGCGAAGTGCGCGTGCTGGCGGCGGTTTCCGTGTAAGTACAGGTTCGAACCCACTGCTGCCTGCGCAGAGTGAACGACAAACTAGCAAACTGGAGACGACAGCAATGACCGGATTGAGCGCAACGACGAAAGAAAAGCTGCACATCATCAGCACCGCAACCATCAGCACGTTGTTATTCAAGCGCGGGCTGCGCAACACCTGGCTGCATGGCGTGAAGCGGGTGAGTGCCGTTAAGAAGAATATGGTCGGCGAGGCGTTCACCTTGCGTAATATTCCCAGTCGCGAAGACCTGGATCAGGTCAGCATCTTCGCAAACCCGGATCATCCGCAGCGCAAGGCGTACGACACGGTGCCGGAGGGCCATGTGCTGGTCATCGATTGCAGACAGGACACGCGCGCTGCTTCGGGCGGCGGCATTCTGACCGCGCGCCTGCAAGTGCGCGGCGCCGCAGGTCTGGTATCCGATGGCTGCCTGCGCGATAGCGATGAGATCGGCGCCATGCAATTTCCGGTGTTTTGCGCGGGCGCTGCGGCGCCGCTGAATCTGGTTCACCACCACGCGGTGGATGTCAACGTGCCGATCGGGTGCGGCGGCGTTGCCGTGTTTCCGGGCGACATCGTGGTTGGCGACGCCGATGGCGTGGTAATCCTGCCGGCGCATCTGGCAGACGAGATCGCGAACGAGGCGGTCGAGATGGAAAAGTTCGAACGCTTCGTGATGCAGGAAGTTGCGCGCGGACAGCCGATCATCGGCGTCTATCCGCCGACGCCGGAGGTGCGCGCGCGTTATGTGGAATCGACCAAGAAAAGCGACGGCTGATTCAGGGCGCCAGCCGTTCGATGATCCAGGTCGAGCCGTCCGCGCGGTAGCGCACGCGGTCGTGCAAGCGGCTCGGGCGCCCTTGCCAGAATTCGAAGTAGCTCGGTAGCAAGCGATAGCCGCCCCAGTGCGGCGGCCGCTCGGGATCGCTGCCGTACTTGAACTCTGCCTGCGCGAACGCGGTTTCGATAGTGCGGCGGTCCGCCGTCACCTGACTCTGCGGCGATGCCCATGCACCGAGCCGGCTGCCGATCGGCCGGCTTCGATAATAATCGTCGGATTCCGCTACGGCTGCTTTTACGACCGTGCCTTCGATGCGGATCTGGCGCTCGAGCTCGAGCCAGACGAACAGCATGCTCGCGTGCGGATTCTGCGCAAGCTCATCGCCCTTGCGACTCTCGTAATTGGTGAAGAACAGCATGCCGCTGCGGTCGAAGCCCTTCAGCAGCAGCGTGCGCAGCGACGGCTTACCGGCGCTGGTTGCGGTGGCCAGCACCATCGCATTGGGTTCTTTCAATTGCGCCCGCAGCGCTTCATCGAACCAAAGATCGAATTGATCGAATGGATCGCTTGCGACGTCTTTCTCGTCCAGCGATTCGCGCGCGTAGTCCTCGCGCAAGCCGGCAATGCTGGGTGGCGTTGTCACTGCAGTCTCGAGGTCGATTCGTGAGGGCGCGCGGTGGTTAGATCGCCGGCGTTCCGCTTAGAACGCCGGCCCCGGGATCGGCGGCGTTAGGATCGGCGGCGCCGACATCGCCAGTGTAGCCCGGCGCGGGTGCCGTGTCCCCTGCGGTACACTAGGCGCCCCTTTCAACTTCAACTCGAATTCCACTATGCGCATTCGTCATCTGCTCGCCATATTCATCGCGTCGACGTTAACGCTTGCCACTGCCGCGCGCGCCGCAACGGATCCCGAGAACACCTTGTACCTCGATTTGAAAGACGGACGCGTCGTCATCGAGATGCGGCCGGACCTGGCGCCCAAGCACGTAGCGCGCATCAAAGAGCTTGCGCGCAAAGGTTTCTACGACGGCACCGTATTTCATCGTGTGATCCCAGGCTTCATGGCGCAGGGCGGCGATCCCACGGGAACGGGCACCGGCGGCTCCGGTACGACGATTCCCGCGGAATTCAATAAGGAGCCGTTCGTGCGCGGCACCGTCGGTATGGCACGTTCGCAAAATCCCGACAGCGGCGATTCGCAGTTCTATATCTGCTTCGCGCCGGCACCGTTTCTCAACGGGAAATACACCGTGTGGGGACGCGTGACCGATGGTATGGATTACGTCGACAAAATCAAGAAAGGCAGCGCGGAGGAAAACGGCGTCGTCAGCAATCCGGACAAGATCATTCATCTGCGTGTCGCGGCCGATGTCATCAAAGCCGCAGCCGATGGCAAGAAACCAGACGCGGACACGAAGAAGAAGTAACCGCGTGCAGACGCTTGCGCTGCACGCTCGGCGGCGTCACTGCAGGGCGACACGCGGAACCTTCGTGCAGCACGAGGCTCTCACCATCGGGCGTACACTCGACACTCACACATGCTATCGCTGCGAGGAGGACACGTGAATAACAAAAGCAATGCACTACTGCATCGCGTTGTCATAGGCGCGCTTGCCGCGTCGATCTTGATGGCCGGCTGCAGCACGATTCAGGTAGGGCGCGAGTTCAACTACGAGAGTTTCTCGTCGCAAGTAAAGCCGGGTACGACCGACTTGAACCAGGTGCAGAAAATTCTCGGCCCGCCGATCGGCAAGGGCCTGGTCGCAGAAGCGGACGGCAGCTTGTACGATCAGT
>JBDTMS010000775.1:0-2719 GCA_039934195.1 Betaproteobacteria bacterium | reverse complement strand
GAGCGCGTCGCGTTCATGGATGCAATGGGGCGGCAAAGCGACTGGACCGGCGATCGCCGCGAATTCATCGGCCGCAACGGCAATCTCGAACGGCCCGCCGCGCTGCTGGTCGACACGCCGTTCAGCCGCCGCGTGGGCGTCGGTCTCGATCCGTGCGGCGTATTGAGCACGACGGTGACCTTGGCGCCGAACGAGCGCTGCCAGATCGTGTTCTTGCTGGGGCAAGCCGACAATCGCAGCGTTGCGCGCGATTTGATCGAGCGCATACGCAAAGCCGATCCGCGTCAAGCGCTCGCGCGGGTGACCGATGAGTGGGAATCGATTCTGACCAAAGTCGAAGTGCGAACGCCGGAACGGTCGATGGACTTTCTGCTCAACCGCTGGCTGCTGTATCAAACACTGGCGTGCCGGATGTGGGCGCGCGCCGGCTTTTATCAGGCCGGCGGCGCATTCGGTTTCCGCGATCAGCTGCAAGACAGTATGGCGCTGACGGTGGCGCGGCCGGATCTTACGCGCGCGCAGCTCCTGCGCTCTGCCAGCCGCCAGTTCGTCGAGGGCGACGTGCAGCACTGGTGGCATCCCCCGAGCGGCCGTGGCGTGCGCACACACTGCTCCGACGATCTGTTGTGGCTGCCGTACGTCACGGCGCATTACATCTCGGTGACCGGCGATGCGAAGGTCTTGGACGAGAACATCGGCTTCCTGGAGGGTCCGGCGCTGCCGCAGGAAGAAGAAGACTCTTATTTCGAACCGAGCAATGCACCGACCGGGGCGACGCTGTTCGATCACTGTGCGCGCGCAATCGAGCGTGGGCTTGCCACCGGTGCGCACGGGCTGCCGCTGATGGGAACCGGCGACTGGAACGACGGGATGAATCGTGTCGGCGCCGGCGGCAAGGGCGAGAGCGTCTGGCTCGGCTGGTTCCTGTACGCCACATTGGAAAAATTCTCGGTGCTCGCCGCCCCGCGCGGCCGGCAGAACGATGGCGAACGCTGGATGCGTCACGCCGCCCAGCTCAAGACCGCGCTGGACAAAGAAGCCTGGGACGGTGCCTGGTACCGGCGCGCTTATTTCGATGACGGCACGCCGCTGGGAACGGCGGCCGCGGCCGAGTGTCGGATCGATTCGATCGCCCAGAGCTGGAGTGCGATTTCCGGTGCCGGCGATCGTGAGCGCGCCAAGCGGGCGATGCAGTCGGTCGAGGAGTTTCTCGTGCGTCCAGGCGACGATCTGGTGCTGCTGTTCTCGCCGCCGTTCGACAAGACGCCGCTCGATCCAGGGTATATCAAGGGCTATTTGCCCGGTGTGCGCGAGAATGGCGGCCAGTACACGCACGCGGCGGTGTGGTCGGTCATTGCGTTTGCAGCACTAGGTGAAGGCCAGACGGCGAATGAGCTGTTCCGGATGATCAATCCGATCAATCGGGCCGGGACACGTGCCGGCGTGCATGCGTACAAAGTCGAACCCTATGTCGTCGCGGCCGATATCTACTCGGTGCCGCCGCATGTCAGGCGCGGCGGCTGGACCTGGTACACCGGTGCTGCCGGCTGGCTCTACCGCGCCGGCACCGAATGGATATTAGGCGTCACCAAACGTGGCGACACGCTGCGCTTCGATCCGTGCATCCCGCCGGAATGGCCGGGATACAGCGTGCGCTATCGTCACGGCTCGTCGCTCTACGAGATTGCCGTGGAAAATCCGCATCACGTGAGCCGCGGCGTGACACGCCTCGAACTGGACGGCCAGATGCAGCGCATAGAAGAATGCAGCATTGCACTGTTGGATGACGGCAGAACCCATCGCGTCCGGGTCTTACTGGGGTAGGCACGCGTTGTCCGCTGCGAAAGGCGTGTTTCGGCAGATAGATGTGCGGGTCGGCGCGGTCATGGCATCATCGCGTCACCCGTGCAAGAGCGGCGCCGCTGTTGCACGGGGTGCTTAAGTTCGGCTCAAGTCGCGGGGCACATTGTTGACCACCGGGCAGATGCGCGCCGAGGCATAGTCGGCGTCGTTCAGATCAATACACTGGTTACTCGTGATCCAGGCGACGGCACTCACGTGCGCCGCCCGGCCCTGCGCAAACGCAGGAAACATTTACAGGCGCGCACACGCAGGAAACATTTACAAGCGCGCAGGCGCGGGAAACATTGGCAAGCGCGCGGGCGCGGGAAACATCGAAGTGCCGCAGGCGCAGGACACGTTGAAGTGCCGCAGGCGCGGGAAACATTGAAGTGCACGCAGGCGCAGGAACATTGAAATCCAGACTTGCGACCCGTTAGCCGGGTCGCAAGCCAAAGACGGCCCCTGCAGTTCACGCTGCGGTTGCCGTCCGTCTACACCTTACAGGATGCATCGGCATGGTCACTCGATCCGGTTTCTGGGGCGGCTTCTGGGCGCTGTTCAAGCCCTACTGGTTCTCGGAAGAAAAAGTAATCGCCCGTTTGTTGCTGCTCGCCATCATCGGCCTCGCGCTGGGCATGGTGTACATGAACGTGCGCATCAACCAATGGCAAAACCTGTTCTTCAATACGCTGCAGGATAAAAATCAAGCGGAATTCTATCGGCAGATCACCTGGTTCGCGGTGCTCGCCACCTGCTGGATCGTGATGGCGGTGTACTCGCTGTATCTCACGCAGATGCTGCAGATTCGCTGGCGCCGCTGGCTCACCAACAACTATCTAAAAGAATGGCTGGGCGATCGCACCTACTACCGCATGCA
>JBDTMS010000774.1:0-2726 GCA_039934195.1 Betaproteobacteria bacterium | reverse complement strand
GGGTCAAGAGTGCCGCCGCCCCCGTGCCGATGCTGCAGTGACGCATTGAAACGTTGTAGTGAGTGTCTCTGATGAATCGCAGCGGCGTGACGGAACTATCGCCGCGAAGCGCTTGCCAGACGCCTGTCGTAGAATTGCGTAAGCTGGTCCCGCCCAGTATGGGGCCCTCAACTTGTTGCTCTCACTATGCGCAAAACAATAACAACGCGCGGCAGAAAATTCCTCATCTTTGCCTCCGTCGCAATGACGCTGTTTGCGGGTCTGCTGATCCTCAATTTAACCGGCGGCGAGCGCAAGATCGAAGAGCGTATTCCGCGGCTTTATTCGGTTGGCGACCCGCAATTCTTCACCGCAATGAGCGTCCTTCTTGGTCCGCCGATCGTAGGCGGAAACCAGGTCAAGGCTCTCCTCAATGGCGACGAAATCTTTCCATCCATGCTGAGAGCGATCCGGTCGGCTCGCCGCAGCATTACGTTCGAAACGTATATCTATTGGTCGGGCGAAATCGGAAAGGAATTTGCAGACGCGCTTTCGGAGCGTGCGAGAGCCGGCGTGAAAGTGCATGTGCTGCTCGACTGGGTCGGCAGCAGCAAAATGGACGACCAGTATCTCGAGGAGTTGCAGCGTGCAGGGGTGCAGGTGCGACGCTATCACGCGCCACACTGGTACAACCTCACACGGCTCAACAATCGTACCCATCGCAAGATTCTGGTAGTGGACGGAGCAGTCGGCTTCACCGGCGGCGTGGGGATTGCCGATTTGTGGTCCGGCCATGCCGAGGATCCCGATCACTGGCGCGACACGCATTTCCGTGCAGAAGGTCCCGTGGTCGCGCAAATGCAAGCGGTGTTTATGGACAACTGGATAAAGGCAAGCGGCGAAGTCCTACATGGCGACGCCTACTTGCCCGAAGTCAGACCGGGTGGGGAGGTGCGAGCGCAGATGTTCAGTAGCTCGCCGACGGGCGGCGGCGAGAGTATGCATTTGATGTATCTGCTGGCCATCACTGCAGCGAGCCGGTCCATCCACTTATCGAGCGCTTACTTCGTCCCCGATGAACTCACGCTTCGCACGTTAGTCGCCGCGCTCAAACGTGGCGTAAAAATTCATGTGATTACGCCCGGTGAGCATACCGATGCCGATACGGTGCGCTCCGCGTCCCGCGCGCGTTGGGGAGAACTGCTCGAGGCCGGTGCAGAAATGTACGAGTACCGGCCGACGATGTATCACTGCAAAGTCCTAATCGTGGACGGCCTGATGGTCTCGGTGGGATCGACTAACTTCGACAACCGGTCGTTCAGCCTCAACGACGAAGCCAACCTGAATATCTACGACGCCGCATTCGCGCGAGAACAGATCGTGACGTTCGAGCGGGATATGGCGCAGTCTCGCCGATACACGTTGGAGGAGTGGCAGAACCGTCCGCTCACCGAGAAGGTTTGGGAGCGAACGGCATCCCTATTGGGTGCGCAGCTGTAGGGTTATTTGGTGCGTGCCGCGTAGCGACGAGCAAGCGCAAAATGGATAGTTAGCCAATACTTATCGCTTCGCGCGTGGCGAGTTACTCATCCGGGCGGACAAAAGAGAGGCGCTGATGATCCAGGTCGCTTACGCAAGACCAGCCGGCGGCTCGCGCTACTCTAGTGTGCGAACCATGACAGCGCCCACAGGCCCGCTCCGATAGTCGCAGCCAACGCAGCCATTGCCAACAGCCAGCGCTTACGTGTTAGAACGGTTATGGCAGCCAGCGAAATCGCGATCTGCACCATCGTAGTTGCCTGCGCGAGACGATGATGTGGGATGTAGCGCCTGTTCGGAAAGCTCGTTGTACTTCTTTGCTTCGCCTTCCAGGGCTTCGGCTCGCGCTTGCAGGTCGTTTTTTCGCGGTTATAGCGCTCTACCTCCGCGGCCTACTCCGATTTTTTATCAGGGACGAGAAGCACGGCAAGCTCGGTCAGATGCTGCTTGCTGTTCTTCGCCCGCTAAGGCTTGATGCTCGATAGCGTGCTCCTCGGGGCCATGCACTTCGAATCCCTCTTCCCGCACCGGCGCAATCTCCCGGTTTGGCTTTTGAGTTAGTTGTCCATCGAATGCCTTGGCGGGCTGGCGATCGCGGGCGGCATGCTAGCACGACCGCGCAACGCGCTTCGAACTGGAGATGGCTCGCCGCGTTGCATAGATGACTCATAAAGCAACGGACGCGGAGCGCGAACGGAATCTGTCGCACCACGCAGCTGTTGGGCAAGCAACGTGATAGCGCTGAAGTCATGAATGGCGAACCCGGCGGGCGCCGGGAAGCGGATACAAGCACGCGGGACCGCAGAGCGCGATCCCGATGTTCGATGAAGATGTATTTGCTTGATTCTCGCCGCGCTGGGTATGGCCTGAAGAAATCAGGTGTCCCGAAACGCGTGCGGGCGCGTTCAGGCCTTAGGCGGCGGCGTCGACCGACGTCTCTTCGGTGTCGCGGATCAGCGCTGCGGCGATCTCGTAGAAATTCACTCGTACCAGAACGCGCGGGAGTAAGTCGCCCACCAGGCCGTCCGATTCAGGCAGCGTACGTGCTACGGCGTCATACAAAGCTTCGGATACTCGCGATAGCGCGGCGATCTGGCCGTAACTCGTCAGGGCGTGATGCGCCATCTCACGCCAGTAGCGGTAGCGGCGCTCGTCCGTCTCGATCCAGTTGATGACGGCATTCGTTTCGCCACTCGTGAAGTCTACGT
>JBDTMS010000773.1:0-2728 GCA_039934195.1 Betaproteobacteria bacterium | reverse complement strand
CGGCCGAGGGCTTCTCGGTAAATTGCGCGACTTTGAAACCCGTGGTCCCCGGTATCGGATCGCCGCGCTCGATATAGCCGAAGCCGGTTTCCGGATACGCCGGCGGGATGCCGAATGTCACCAGCGAACCCTGTGCCGCCAGTTGCTGCGCGTCGCGCACCGAAGACGCAAATGCGGCTTCATCATCGACCAGATGATCGGCCGGTAATACCAGCAAGGTTGCGTCGCTGCCATGTCGCGCTACGGCGGCCAGCGCGCCCACCGCGAGCGCCGGCGCGGTGTTGCGCGCGGACGGCTCGAGAATGAGCAGATGCGCGAACTCCGTTTGCGCGGCGGTGTATTCGTCGCGAGTCACAAAGAAGTGGTCGCGATTGGTGACTGTAATAACTTCCGGTATTTCGCCCAGCGAGCTCAGCCGGTGCAGCGTCTTCTGCAAGAGACTGTTGCCATCGGCTAATTTGATGAATGGCTTGGGGTGCGCTTCTCGGGAGACCGGCCACAGCCGTGTGCCGCTGCCTCCGGACAAAATAACAGGTATCAGCATGGGGTTTAAGTGCGCCACAGGTTATGGCTTGACGTTATCTAGACGATGAATGCGGCTTCAGCAGGTACGCGAACCATTATGCATGGAAAGGCATGTTCTCTTATTCCGAATCGGCAGCGAGCGCAATCCGCCAAACACCCTATGCTATGATTTGCGGCCCAATTCGAACGACATCATCCCGAGATGAAAAAAGTCGCCCTCATCACCGGGATCACCGGCCAGGACGGCGCCTACCTCGCCGAATTGCTCCTCGCCAAGGGCTATCAGGTGCACGGCATCAAGCGCCGCACTTCGCTGTTCAACACCGCACGCATCGATCATCTCTATCAGGATCCGCACGAGGCCGATCGCCATCTGATACTGCATTACGGCGACATGACCGATTCCACTAGTCTGTTGCGCATCATTCAGTTAGTGCAGCCGATGGAAATCTACAACCTCGCTGCGCAGAGCCACGTCGCGGTGTCGTTCGAAGAACCCGAGTACACGGCGAACGCGGATGCACTCGGAACTCTGCGCGTGCTCGAGGCGATGCGCATCCTCGGGTTGAAAGATACAACGCGCTTTTATCAAGCGTCGACGTCCGAGCTGTACGGTATGGTCCAGGAAACTCCGCAGACCGAAACGACGCGCTTTTACCCGCGGTCGCCATATGCCGTCGCGAAGATCTACGCGTATTGGATCACGGTCAATTACCGCGAAGCCTATGGGTTCTACGCGTGCAATGGCATTTTATTCAATCACGAATCGCCGGTGCGCGGCGAAACGTTCGTCACACGCAAGATCACGCGTGCGTTGGCTCGCATCAAGCTCGGCCTGCAGGATTGTCTGTATCTGGGCAATCTCGACGCCAAACGCGACTGGGGACACGCGCGCGACTTCGTCGAAGCGCAGTGGCTGATTCTCCAGCAGGATAGGCCCGATGATTTCGTCATTGCCACCGGCGAGCAGCACAGTGTGCGCGACTTCGTAGACGCTGCTGCCGCGCAGATCGATATTCACATGCAATGGCGCGGCACCGGCCCAGACGAGAAAGGCTACGATCAAAACGGTCGCTGCATCGTCGCGGTGGATCCACGCTATTTTCGTTTGAGCGAAGTGCAAGAGTTGCTCGGCGACGCGTCGAAGGCGCGCGCGCAGCTGGGCTGGACACCGAAGATTTCGTTTCAGGCGCTGGTCGAAGAAATGATGCGCGACGATCTGAAATCGGCGGAACGCGACGAGCTGGTCAAGCAGCACGGTTATTCCGCTTACAACTTTCACGAGTAGGCAATTTTCACGACCGCGCGTCGCTCGCGTAGCTAAGACGCTACCTCCGCGCGACCGGCTCGTGGCAACCAGCAGTGCGATAATCGCGTAACCCACTATCAATCGGCGTGCACATGTCATCCGACCCCATCATCGTCACCGGCGGAGCCGGCTTCATCGGTTCCAACTTCGTGCTCGACTGGGTATCGGCTGGACGCGGTCGCCTGATCAATTTCGACAAACTCACCTACGCGGGCAATCTGCGCAATCTCGACGCCTTGCGCGGCAACGCCGCGCACTCGTTCGTACGCGGGGACATCTGCGACAGCGTGGCGGTTGCGCAGTTGCTGGCCGCACATCGGCCGCGCGCCATCCTGCATTTCGCCGCTGAAAGCCATGTCGATCGATCGATTCACGGTCCGGAAGATTTCGTTGCCACCAACGTGACCGGAACCTTCCGTCTGCTCGAAGCCGCGCGTGCTTATTGGTCAGCGCTGCCCGGACCCGAGAAGAGCGCGTTTCGTTTCCTGCATGTGTCCACCGACGAGGTGTTCGGTTCGCTGCAGATGGACGAGGCGCCGTTCACCGAAGAGTCTCGCTTCGCACCCAACAGTCCATACGCGGCGTCGAAGGCATCCGCGGATCACCTGGTGCGGGCCTACCACCACACGTACGGCTTGCCGGTCGTTACGGTCAACTGCTCGAACAACTACGGGCCGTTTCAGTTCCCGGAAAAGCTGATCCCGCTTATCATTCTGAATGCCGCCGAGGGCAAGCCGCTGCCGGTGTACGGCGACGGCCTCAATGTTCGCGACTGGTTGTACGTCAAGGATCACTGTTCGGCGATCCGCGCCGTGCTGGAGCGTGGCCGAACCGGAGAGACCTACAATGTCGGCGGCAACAGCGAGCGCGCCAACATCGATGTGGTCAAACGCA
>JBDTMS010000772.1:0-2734 GCA_039934195.1 Betaproteobacteria bacterium | reverse complement strand
CATCGCGAGCTGGTCGGCGTCGTGCGGGACTTGTCGAAGGAGCGCCAGGGGGACCGAGAGATCCGTCGATTGAACAGCGATCTGGAGCTGCGCGTGCAACAGCGCACCGCCGAGCTCCAGGTACTCAATCAGGAGCTCGAAGCGTTCAGCTACTCGGTGTCGCACGATTTGCGCGCCCCCCTGCGCAGCATCAGCGGGTTCTCGCACGCCCTGCTCGAAGATTGCGGAGATCTGCTGACCGAGGCCGGCAAAGCGCATCTCGAACGCGTTCAGAATGCTGCGCGTCGCATGGGGCTTCTCATCGACGACCTGATACGACTGGCGCGCGTGTCGTCCAGTGAATTGATTCCCGGCGATGTGGACCTGACTGCAATCGCGCAGGACATCATGCAAGAGTTGACCAGTAACGAACCGCTGCGCCGTGCGCGCGTCGTGATCGCGCAGAATCTGGCGGCCAAAGGCGATGCCCGCCTGCTGCGCGTCGTGCTGGAAAATTTGCTCGGCAACGCGTGGAAATTCACCGGCAACCGGGCTGAAGCCCGGATCGAATTCGGCCACAAACCCGGATCGCACGATATCTATCGCGTGCAAGACAACGGCGCCGGCTTCGACATGAGCTTTGCACACAAGTTGTTCGGCGCATTCCAGCGCCTGCACGCCGCTTCGGATTTCCCTGGAAACGGCATCGGACTGGCAACCGTCCAGCGCATTATTCGCCGGCACGGCGGTCGGATCTGGGCCGAGAGCGTGGTCGATCGCGGTACTGCGTTCTACTTCACCCTCGCCCCGGAGCAAACCAGCGCATGAGCGATCGCAATTCGAGGCAGGGGACGCAGCTCGCCAGCGGCAATCGAGTCATGCACGAATCGAATGCCGCTAAAGTGCAGCCGATCGGCGTCTCCGAGCCGGAGAGTGCGCCCGAGCAATTGCGCATTCTGATCGTTGACGATTCCGAAGACGATGCCGACTTGCTTGCGATGGAAATCCAGCGAGCCGGCTTCAAAACTGTTTGGGAGCGCGTCGAGACCGCGGGCGACATGGACCGAGCGCTCGCAGCCGATACCTGGCAAGTGATCCTGTGCGACCACTCGATGCCGAATTTTTCCAGCTCGCTGGCGCTGCAAGTGCTGCAGAAGCGCAAGCTGGATATTCCGTTCATCGTGGTGTCCGGCACGATCGGCGAGGCGGCCGCGGTAGGCGCGATGAAAGCCGGCGCGCACGACTATGTGCTGAAAGACAGTCTCGCGCGCCTCGGTCCCGCGATCAAGCGCGAGCTGCGCGAGGCATCTGCCCGCAAGGTCCAGCGCGAAGCATTCACCGCCTTGCGTGAATCCGAAGAACGATTTGGCTTAGCGCTTGAAGGTGCAGACCTCGGATTCTGGGACGGCGATCTGACGACCGGCAGGCTGAGCGTGAATGACCGCACGTTTCGCATGCTCGGTTATCTGCCCGGCGACATCGATCCCACGATCGCCGCGTGGATGGCGCTGGTACATCCCGACGACCTGCGCATTATCAGTGCCGCACTGAAAGGCGCCGGAAAGTCGCGCCGCGAGACCATCGAAGTGGTGATTCGCGCGTGCACGAAGAGTAAGGATTGCCGCTGGCTGCTGGTACGCGGCAAAGTCAGCGAATGGGGACCGGACGGCATTGCGCTGCGTGCGGCGGGAACGCATCTGGACATCACCGCGCAGAAGCAGGCCGAAGAGGAGCTGCGGCTGGCTGCACGCGTGTTCGAGAGTACCGCCGAAGGCATTCTGATTACCGACGAGGCGGAGCGCATCATCGCCGTCAATCCAGCGTTCACCGAGGTAACCGGCTACACGCGCGAACAGGTGCTCGGCAAGCGGCCGACAATCCTCGAGTCGGGCCGCCACGATGCGGAATTCTACACTGCTATTCGTGCGGCGGTAGACAAGCACGGACGCTGGCACGGCGAGGTTTGGAATCGAACCTCGAGCGGCGAGGTGAAGCCCTACCTGATGACTTTGAGCATGCTCAAGAACGACGCTGGCGAGGTGCTGAACTATGTAACCGTGCTGCGCGATATCTCCGCGATAAAGCAGTCGCAGGATCAGCTCGAGTATTTGGCCAACTACGACGCGCTAACCGGCCTGCCCAATCGCAATCTGTTCTACGCGCGACTCAAAGTGGGCTTGGAAAAAGCCGCGCGCCACCAGACTTCGATTGCAGTGGTCTTCATCGACCTGGACAATTTCAAAGTCATTAACGATACGCTCGGTCACGACATCGGCGATCTGCTGCTGGTCGAGGTGGCGGAGCGGCTGAAGAAATGCGTTCGCCAGGAAGACGTCGTATGCCGTCTGGGTGGCGATGAATTCACCGTGTTCATGGAAGAAGTGCTCGATACCAATACGCTGGTCGGGACTGCGCAGCGGCTCGTCGATTCGATATCCGAGGCGTTTCACGTCGGCGCGCAGGAAATCTTCGTCACCGGCAGCATCGGCATCAGCGTGTTTCCGAACGATGGCAAGACGATCTCCGAGCTGGTGAAGAACGCCGACACCGCGATGTACAAAGTGAAGGAGCAGGGCAAGAACGGTTTCCAGTTCTTCCGGGAAGAGATGAACACGCGTGCATTCGAGCGCTTGTTCATGGTGTCCGGCCTGCGCCGTGCGTTGGAGCGCAACGAGTTCTATCTTGTGTATCAGCCGCAGATCGATCTCATGACCGGACGCATGCAAGGCGCCGAATGCCTGATCCGGTGGGAACA
>JBDTMS010000771.1:0-2740 GCA_039934195.1 Betaproteobacteria bacterium | reverse complement strand
TCATTGACCATCCTGCACCGGCGCCGTCGCGCTGTGCGCCGGGGTACAATCGCCGTTTAGCTACGCCACGTATTTAAGTCACCGGATGGTTGGAATCCTCATCATCGCCCACGGCAACCTAGGCGAAAGCCTGATTCACTGCGCCACCCACGTACTCGGCGGCCGGCCTATGCACTTGATGCAAATCGGCGTCACCATTAACGATGACCCGCAGCAGGTTCTGGCGCAGGCCACGCAGGTCGTCGCGGAGCTCGATCAAGGCGACGGTATTCTCGTATTGACCGATGTGTTCGGCGCGACGCCGGCCAACGTCGCGTGCGGCCTGCTCGTGCGCGAAGGCGTACAGGGTGTGGCCGGCGTCAATCTGCCGATGCTGGTGCGCGCTCTCACCTACCGAAACGAACCGCTGGATGTCGTCGTCGGCAAAGCGATCTCGGGCGGCGTCGAAGGCGTGATGCAAATGCCCACCAAGAACCGGAAAAATGCTGCAACAAGAAGTTGAGATCATCAATCGCCTGGGCTTGCATGCGCGCGCTTCGGCAAAGCTCACGCAGCTCGCCGGAGCTTATCAAAGCGAAGTATGGTTGTCGCGCAATGGCCGCCGCGTCAACGCGAAAAGCATCATGGGCGTGATGATGCTGGCTGCGGCAAAGGGCACCACGGTCACCGTGGAAACCAGCGGCGCAGACGAGCAGGAAGCGATCGCGGCCGTGCTCAAACTCATCGGCGACAAATTCGGAGAATCCGATTGACGGGCGAGCTGTGGGTCGGCGTGCGGTTAGCGCCGCGCTGTCGGACATGTGGCGCCTCGGGTTAGCAGCCTCGCAGCCTCGCAGCCTGACGGCACGCACTCGCGTGTTCCGCGGACTGTGCACACAGCGCGCAGCGCTCCGCCTCGTCGTCCATTGCCATCGCCCCTCATGAGCTTCACCATCCATGGCATCGGTGTCTCTGGCGGCATCGCGATCGGCCACGCCCATTTGCTCACCAACACGCAGCTGGAGGTCGAGCACTACACCATCTCGGACGCCGAGGTGTCGCAGGAGCAAGCCCGCTTCGACAACGCGATCGCCACTGCGCGCTCCGAGCTGGCGGCGCTCGCGGAGCACATCCCGGCCAATTCGCCGCCGGAATTCGAGGGCTTCCTCAATCTGCATTTGATGATTCTCAACGACAGCACGTTGGCCAATATGCCGCGCGAGCTGATCGCCACGCAATTCATGAACGCCGAGTGGGCGATGTCGCAGCAGGCAGAGTTGCTGATCGAACAATTCGAGCGCATCGAAGACGAGTATTTGCGCGAGCGCAAGGCCGACGTGATGCAAGTCGTCGAGCGCGTTCTGAAAGCGCTGACCGGACATCCGCGCCAAATTCCCGCGCCCCGGCAGAGCGAAGAAGACAGCGTTCTGGTCGCGCACGATCTTTCGCCCGCCGACGTCATCCTGTTCAAGCAACATCGTTTCGCAAGCTTCGTCACCGACCTGGGCGGCGCGACCTCGCACACCGCGATTCTCGCTCGCAGCTTGAATATTCCCTCGATCGTCGCGCTGCATCACGCGCGCTCGCTGATTCGCGAAAACGAATTGCTGATCATCGACGGCTCGCACGGCGTCGTCATCGTCAATCCGGATCAGGGCGTGCTGGCCGAATATCGGCTGCGGCAAGAACAATGGCTGCTCGAGAGGCAAAAGCTCAAACGCCTGAAGACTACGCGCGCTGCGAGCCTGGACGGCACCCGGGTCGAGTTGTTCGCCAACATCGAGCTGCCCGATGACGTGGTGCAGGCGAAAGAAAATGCCGCGGCCGGCATCGGCTTGTTTCGCAGCGAATTCCTGTTCCTCAACCGTGACGAGCTGCCCGGAGAGGACGAGCAATTCGAATCCTATCGGCGCGTAGCCGTCGAGATGGAAGGTTTGCCGGTAACAATCCGCACGCTGGACCTCGGCGCAGATAAGAACATCCGGGGCGGCGAGCGCGTTGCGCCGAATCCGGCACTCGGATTGCGCGCCATTCGGTTGTGCCTTGCCGAACCGCAGATGTTTCATCCGCAGCTGCGTGCGATCTTGCGCGCGTCGCATTACGGCAAGATCAAAATTTTGATCCCGATGTTGTCGACGGTGCAGGAGCTCAACCAGACGCTGCATCTGATTCAGGAAGCGAAAGCCAGTCTCGATGCCGACGGTACGCCGTACGACGCGCAAATCCAGGTCGGCGGCATGATCGAGATTCCGGCGGCGGCGTTGTCGCTCAACATTTTCACGCGCCGCCTCGATTTTCTCTCGATCGGCACCAACGATCTGATCCAATATACGCTGGCAATCGACCGCACCGACGACGCGGTTGCGCACTTGTACGATCCGCTGCATCCTGCAGTGCTGCAGCTGGTCGCGCATATCATCCGCGGCTCGAACAAGGCGGGCATCCCGGTTGCGGTGTGCGGCGAGATGGCAGGCGATGCGCGTTTGACGCGGCTCCTGATGGGTTTCGGGCTGCGGCAATTTTCCATGCATCCGGCGCATCTCTTGACGGTCAAGCAGCAGGTGCTCAAGTCCGACTTGACGCAAGTCAGCGCGCTGGCAAATCGCATGCTCAAACTGGACGATCCGGACAAACTGCAGTCGATGCTGGAACGCATGAACGCGTGAGCCACGCGGCGCTCGCACGCTGCCCGCCACATCCCTGTCTCGAGCAACGAAATACATGCGCCTGAACACCGACCAACTCGAAGCTCAGCTCGCAC
>JBDTMS010000770.1:0-2743 GCA_039934195.1 Betaproteobacteria bacterium | reverse complement strand
GTCCAGATCCTCGCGCTCGGACGCCAGAATAAGATGACCGGCGCGGCCGAGCAGTACCAGTACATCCTTCGCGACGAATCGATGCATTGCAATTTCGGAATCGACGTCATCAATCAGATCAAGATGGAAAATCCGCAGCTGTGGACGCAACAGTTCCGCGATGAAATGCGCGACTTGATCCGTCAGGGTGTGGAGCTCGAATACCGCTACGCAGAGGACACGATGCCGCGCGGCGTGCTTGGACTCAACGCACCTATGTTCAAAGAGTATCTACGCTACATCGCCAATCGGCGCTGCCAGCAGATCGGACTCGATCCATTGTTTCCCGGCGCGACGAACCCGTTTCCGTGGATGTCCGAAATGACCGACCTCAAGAAAGAGAAGAACTTCTTCGAGACGCGCGTCATCGAATACCAAACCGGGGGCGCTCTCAGTTGGGATTAATGCGCATCGAACATCTACCAAGGCTCGCTGACGCGAGCGAGCTACAAACATTTGGCTGCCGAGCCGGCTACTGCCCTGCGAGGTTGGCCGCTCGGCGTTTTCCGTCCTGAATCGGATGGAAGCAAAAGAACTGCTGGACCGCGGTACGCTGCCTGCACGGAGCGAGACGCGGGAGAGTGGTCGCACCGAAAGGTGCGTTGGGTACGTTCGTCAATGTTAGAGGAGCTCTAAGCATGGCAATGAAGAAAGCTGCTTCGAAGAAGAAGCCGGCCGCCAAGAAAAAGGCCCCGGCGAAGAAAACCGCTGCTAAAAAAGTAGCACGCAAACCGGCCGCCAAGAAAAAGGCACCGGCACGCAAGACAGCGGCAAAACGCGCTGCCAAGAAACCGGCAGCAAAGAAGTCTGCAGCTAAGAAGTCGACAGCGAAGAAACGCGCGCCGGCAAAGAAGAAAGTAGCTGCGAAGAAGAAAGTAGCGGCGAAGAAGCCAGCGGCCAAGAAGACGGCTGCCAAGAAGGCCGCCAAGAAACCGGCTGCGAAGAAGAAAGCGGCGAAGAAGCCAGCGGCCAAAAAGAAAGCGGCCACGAAGCCGGCTGCCAAGAAGGCTGCCAAGAAGCCGGCTGCAAAGAAAAAGGCGGCGACCAAGAAGTCAACGGCTGCGAAGCCGTCCGAGCCTGCGGCAAACGCAGCTCCGAAGCCTGCTCCCGCACCGGCAGCTTGGCCGTTCCCGGTTTCTGGTAACCGGCCGAACTAAGCTTCCAGGATGCTCGTGGGAGGTCTGCATCCGTGAGGATACCAGTCACCTCCGCGGGCTTTTACCTTAAGCCTCGTGACACAAGCCCGGTCCGGCACTAGAGGCCGTGCTATGCGCGCGAGAGAGCATCTGTAGTATTCGCACGCCACAATCCACCGAAATTGGTTGCGGTATCGTTCGTCGTTTTCAATTCAGCCCGCACGATCGTCCACTGCATCGCACAGCAATGCGGCTTAGTCACGCCTTCGCTGTTACCCTCAGCTCATTGTTGTCTAGCCAGAGTAATTATCGTTCGCCTTTCGTCGCTGACCGGATCCATCGCTGACCGGATTATGGGTCTTGCGATCTATCTCAGCGGAGGGTGCGACACCGATCGCTCGGTTTAGCCTCTAGGCATCTTCACGCTTGCGGCTCACTCATTCGTCACCGCATGAGTTTGCGGCCCGCGATCCGATCTATCATCCACGCTGAATCAAGATTTATTTCGCTGTGCGCAAGACGAGCCTTTAACCGCCTGTGGACCACGGGAGAGCCTGCGATGAGATGGATGTGCGTTGCATTCAGCCTGTTGGCCGCGGGCGGCACTTGGGCCGCCTGCGACCCGGTCGCGGAGCTCACTGCACACGGCAGTTTCGAGGACGTCAAACAGATGCTCGTGCTGGCGATCGAGAACCGCGGGCTAGTGGTGAACCATCAATCCAACGTGGGTGAAATGCTGTTGCGAACGGGAAACGATCTCGGCGCGTCGAAGCAGATTTATGTGCGCGCGGAGGTGCTGGAGTTTTGCAGCGCGACGCTATCGCGCAAGGTGATGGAAGCCGATCATCGGCTGCTTGCGTTCTGCCCGTACGGAATCGGCATCTATGTCTTGCCGGGAGAAGCGGAGCGGGTACATCTGGTGTATCGAAAACTCGGCACAACCGCAGGAGTGCCCGCGTCGGATGCTCTGCTGAAGGTGGACCAACTCCTGCACGAGATCGTGCAGGAGGCAGCCCAGTAAGTCGCCCGGCCGCTTAGCGGTCGGGTTGCGGCGTCATGCGCAGGTAAGGCTTGAGCGCTTTGAAGCCCTTCGGAAACTTCTGCTTGATGACTTCCGGATCCTGCAATGACGGCACGATCACCACGTCGTCGCCTTGCTGCCAATTTACCGGCGTGGCGACGCTGTACTTGTCGGTGAGTTGCAGAGAATCCAGCACGCGCAGAATCTCATCGAAGTTGCGTCCGGTGCTCGCGGGATAGGTGATCGTCAGCCGAACCTTTTTCTTCGGGTCGATGAGAAACACGGAACGCACGGTAAAGCTGTCGCTGGCATTCGGATGAATCATGTCGTACAACGTCGATACCTTGCGGTCCGCATCCGCCAGAATCGGGAAATTGACCGTTGTGTTCTGCGTCTCGTTGATGTCGTTGATCCAGCCTTTATGCGACTCCACCGCATCCACGGACAGCGCAATCACCTTTGCTTTGCGCTTGGCGAATTCGGATTTCAGCTTGGCGGTGTAGCCGAGCTCGGTGGTGCAAACCGGGGTGTAGTCTTTCGGATGCGA
>JBDTMS010000769.1:0-2750 GCA_039934195.1 Betaproteobacteria bacterium | reverse complement strand
CGATCGCCTGACCGAGCGCGCCGGCGCCCATGTAGGGATTGACGATGTCATCCTGGAATACATCGACCGATGAGGTGATCTGATAGGCGTAGTTGCGGCCGGTCACACCGGTGCCCTGGATGGGGTCGTAAGGCTTGCCGATTCCCGATAGCAGCAGCAGATGAACGTTGTGCTGCGCGAAGGCGCAGAGAATGACGAGTTGCGCCGGCTGTTCGAACTCCTTGCCAGCAGCATCGACATAGGTCACACCCGTGGCCCGTTTGCCGCTCGCGTCGAGATTCACCCGCGTGACATCGCACTCGGTGCGATACGAGAAATTCTTCTTTGCCAGCAGCACCGGCAGGATCGTCGTCTGCGGTGACGCCTTGGAGTAGTTGCCGCAGGCGAACCACTCGCAATAGCCGCAGTACGTGCACTTGCCCATCTGCACGCCAAGCGGATTCTTGTACGCCTCCGAGGTATTTGCCGCCGGGCATGGAAACGGCCGAAAGCCCGCTTCGGTCGCGGCATGCTCGAATTTCTCGGTCATGAAGCTGCGTTCAAGCGGCGGCAGCGGGTAGCCGCGCTGGCGGGGGCCTTCGAATGGGTTGCCGCCCGGCTGGATCGCGCCGTTGATGTTGCCGGCGCGACCGGAGACGCCGCAGAGGTATTCGAAGCGGTCGTAGTAGGGCTCGAGCTCCGCGTAGGTGATACCCCAGTCCTGGATCGTCATGTCGGCCGGGATGAAGTTCCTGCCGTAGCGCTGGCCGAGGTGCGAGCGGATCTCGAAGTCGGTTGGCAGGAAGCGCCACGTCTGACCATTCCAGTGCACCCCGGCGCCGCCGACGCCCGAGGCCGGCAGAAAAGAACCGAGGTGGCGCATCGGCAGCGCCGTTTGCTCGACCGAGTTACGGAACGTCAGTGTCTCGCGCGCCGGCCGCTCGAAGAGCGCGCGCCGCACGGCGTAGCGCAGCTCGTCCTGGATATGCGTGGTTGCGAAGTCGGGCACCGTGTCGCGAAACTTGCCGCGCTCGAGCGCCAGCACGTTGAGCCCCGCCTCGGTCAGCTCGTGGCCCATGATCGCGGCGGTCCAGCCGAATCCGACCAGCACCACATCAATTGGGGGGCGCTTGGTGCTCATGGCGAGCGATCCGGGCGCTTGGACGGATCGCGCCCCAGGAGGCCGACGGTAGGCAGCGGATAGCGTTCGCCATAGTGGCGAATCGCCTCGTCGTAGTTGTAGCGAGGTCCCGGGTATCCGATGAGCTTCCAGCCCGCGAAGCCGCGATTGCCGAGATAGATGGGATCGGCGAAGAACCCTTCCTGGGTGTTCTCCCACAGCAGCGTGAAGAAGGTTTTCGCCGAAACGTCACCCAGATCCAGTTCGCCGTCTTCGAGCGCGTGCAGGAGATCGTCCTGCTGGCCGGAGGAAAGGCCGGCAAAGGTCTTGTTCCAAGTCGTTCCACTGTGACGATTGATGGCCGGGATCGCAGCCCGGTAAACCTCGGCCGGGGTGCGACGAGTTTGATAGCCTTGTTCCCTGGTGCCGTCGGCCCACGGTCCAGCCATATACCAGTCGGTCGCCTGGCCAAAGGGACCTGCGAGCTGATGATCGATGAACATGGTGACACCGGCTTCGACTGCGCCGGGTCCCAACGCATCGGAAGGAATGAGCCGAGCGATCGCGGCAGCGACGAAAACGACCTCGTCGGGCGTAAAGAATGTAAGCCGATCCGGCGCGGCGGGCATCGGCAGCGCCGCTGGATTGGGTGCCGTCGGGTCGGGTGCCGCGGCGTCGCCGTAACCGCGGATCGACAAGCTTGTCGCTGCGACTGAGCCGGCGGCGGCGATCAGCCATTGGCGTCGACTCCACCGTGTCATGCTTATCCCGAGCTTCATCGACGAATCACTTTGTGCACGGACGGGTCGATTGTGACGCTCTTCTGGCGCAGGAAGCCGAGCTGTGGACATGGTGTCTTCCGTTGATCTAAACTTTAACGTCGATGCCCTTCGTTTGGCGATCGCCGATGTACTAGTTGTTGCGCACCAGGCAAATATCGTAGCAGGCAAATATCGTAGCGTCGGGGAGACACTCCATTACGACACTAGCTCACACATGGCCAATTGTCAATTGTCTGTCCGGTGGCGGGACATAGGTAGCTGGCGCAGACCCCGGTTCAAATTCGCGCGGTCCCTCGCCCAGGACACCCCGCACCAAGGGCAACTTGGCGGACCCGGCTAGTTCAGCACAACGTCATAGATATCCCTGTGTCGAGCTGGACCCGCGCGACGTGGCGGATGCGTTGGCGACGGCGCTCTGGCGCCGGAGCAACCGGCTCGACCGGGATGCGCCGGTTCGCAGTTAAGGTGCTGCCGATTTCCAGACTTCGATTCGGCCGCTCAAGCGGACTTGAGACATGCTCGCCCTGGCATGTTCCCTTTGATCCTGCGACTCTTGCCAGCGAACCTACGGAGAAATCGCGTGGTCCGCGCGTGACTGCACCCGTTTCGTTTGGCGTGGACGCTTTCCCCGGAGCTAGGCGTGGAGATATTCGGAGTCAACTGGGTCGGATTAAACGCGGAGAATGGGCAAAAGCTCGCGATATCGCTGACATTCGTTGTCGTTTTGCTGCTCCTGGCTCGCCTCATGCGCGCCCTTGCGGGCGTGGTCCTCGGACGCGGCGACTATGCGACAACGCAGACGAAGTTCTGGACGCGGCAAGTGATCAGCCTGATCGCCGCCGTCGTGCTGATAATTGGCCTGCTGTCGA
>JBDTMS010000768.1:0-2751 GCA_039934195.1 Betaproteobacteria bacterium | reverse complement strand
CCTCGAAGGTTGTCCCTCAGGGAAAGGGGTAACTTTCGAGGAGCCAATCCTGGCTCCGTGCTCTTTACGGAGGCTCACATGCAGCAGAAAAAGGAAGGCAACTTCCTCTTCTACATCATCATCGCATTGATGGTTTTCATCTTCGCGATCAGCTTCGTTATCGAAGCCCGCGCCGAAGAGCAGCACCATCATCCGCCACAGGATGCGGAGCTGCACGATAAGTTCTACAGCACGTGGCAAAGACCAGACAATCCGAACATATCGTGCTGCAACAAAGCAGACTGCTACCCAACTACAGGCAAGTTCGAGAACGGCACGTGGTACGGCAAGCGTCGTGAAGACGGGCATTGGCTACCAATCCCGCCCGAAAAGATTGAGCGGAAGCGGGACATGCCGGACACACGCGTTCATATGTGTGCGCCGCCGCCCGGGCGACCGTACTATCCCGCAGAACACGTGTTTTGCTTCGGGTTCGCATCGGGCAACTAGGCCCGCCCACCCCAATAAAAAGCCGCCCACATCGGGCGGCTTTGTTTCGTTGCCTTGCACCATCTCTCTCTTTCGGAGAGGGTTGCTCCGTTGATCACTCACCAATGGCGGCGATGGTGCCGGTAGTGCCGATGACCGCCACCGATGCTCAGCCCGATAAACGGCAAGCCGATGCCACCATACACATACGGCGGGTCGTAGTAACCGTAATAGGGACGATAGTACCCGCCGTAGTAGCGTGGGCCGTAATAGGCGCGCGGGCCGTAATGGCGGTGATGTCGGTGACGATAATGCCGACGATGTACCTGCTCTGCCTGGCTGGCCGCTTCAGTGGGTGCTGCCGGTGGCGTAATCGGTGCCGCGGAAACGCCCACAGCACTGAAGCCAACGATCGCCGCGGTCAGCAATCCGATCGAAAGTACGCTTTTCATGGTCATTGCCTTTCGAGCTGTTAGACGATGACGTATAACTACCAAAAAAAGGCGAAAGTTCCAATGGTTGCCCATCAAATTTCGTGTTCACGCCGTAATATGAACGCCTGACAACCGCGCTGTGATCGGACGTTTCGAGTCGTTAAATCATTTCTCTCATTCGCCGGCGCGTTCGGTAACCGTCGTAGTGCGGCGACGCAATCACTGCGTTAACCTCACGTAGAGCAAATCCAAATGCTTCGGCAATCTCAATGGTGCGCTCCATGCCCGCGCGTCGCAAAGACTTCACGCTATCGAACTGCTCCTCCGTCAACTTCGTCGCCGCTGGTGCCCGTGTGCTCGCACGCATACGCTAGAGGCCGAACGTGTAGACGATGCCGGCTAAGACGATTGCGAGCGCAATTCCTCCGAGCCACTTTCCGGCAAGCTCAAGATTCGATTCCTCAATTTCAATGCCGTCCCAATCACTCTTCGTAACCATCCTCTTGTAGTCGTACATATCCATACTATTCATCGTGTGAATTTATAAAATCGACGAGCGTCTGAAGACCGTGCCACTTTGAGCAATTGACCCAGTCTTTATCTACGCCGGTGTCGGTCTCGAAGATCACCCACGATGCCAATTCGCGCGCCTTTTCGTTGTCGAGCGCATAGAGGACAGCGTCCTTCTCCGACAGCTTCTCGCCGGTCATCTTCTGCCAGTAGTGCTGGAACGAGTGCGGCTGCCACTGGTACGCGCCGATGCTTGCGATGCCATTGGTGTCGAACACGATCGGCTTCTCGTTCGGGTTCTCGCACTTGGTGAGGCGATCGAGGACGTCGGTCTTCATCTCGTCGATCGTGCTGGTGCCATCGCGCATGAGGACGATCTCGGATGCCTCTGCGAAGTTGACTACGTGCAGCTCCTTCTTGAAGAACCCTTCGCGCTCCGCCCATGAGCCGCCGATCGCGGTTGAGAAGCAAACGACCATCACGCCGACGAGGATGCGCTTCGCTGTCTTCGTGAGGGGCTTGCGCTTCCGCGCGAACTCACCCTTCTTCGTCCGATTAAATATCATATTTCTGGTAGCTAGCTTCTAATGCAGTAATTGAACCACGCGCCGCGTTTTCCGCAATCGGGGGGTGTGGATAACCGCGGCGTTCGCCGCGCGGCATGGTATGCTTTTCGTATTAGCAGTTAGCAATTAAACGTATGGCAAAAGCAGCCGATCTCGTGAGCGTGAGGATAAAACGCTCGTCGCGGAAGCGCTTCAACACGCGCGCCGGGAAGGAAGAGAAGACCTTTTATCAGGTCGTCGATGAGGCATCGCAGAAGTAGCGTATGATCGTCAACACCTACCCCGAAGACGACACCGACAAGGAGCCCGAACCATTAGAAGATAACGAATAGAAATTATGTCTAGAGAAGAGATATCGCAGCCAAAGAAATATTACTCGATCGTGCAGGGCACATTCCGCACGCAGGTCCCGCAAGAGCATCCTGAAGCCGTTCGCCGCGACTGGAAGTCCGCTGACGGCAAATCATCAGGCACGAAGTACGAGCGCGTCATCCGCGCGCTCTATGGATACATCACCGACGTCTCGTTCGCTGAGACCGAGTTCGGGATGCAGATCTACGTCAAGCTCGACAAGAACGTCGACGGGGAGGAGCCGACCGTCGCGCTCAACGTCGCGTCACGCGAAGCCGAAGACCTTATGAAGAAGCTGCCAAACGTCGCCCTCGCACAAGAAGTGCAACTTCGTCCCTACGCTTTCGACGGGACTGAAGGTGACGAAGTGCGCGGCATGAGCGTGATGCAGGCCGACGAGCACGGCGACTTCAAGAAGAAGG
>JBDTMS010000767.1:0-2753 GCA_039934195.1 Betaproteobacteria bacterium | reverse complement strand
TGATGAATCGTAGAGCTATCGCAGGAACTATCGCCGGCATCCTCTGCGCAGTCATAACTCAGACCGCGTCCTCTGCTCTGATCAACGGCACCGTCTATCTCGACGATCCCACCAGTACCGACGCATCCATCATCCCCGCGTCGACGCTTCCTCATGCGAACTTCACTACGTCGGACATCAATTTCAACACGCTTGCCGGCCCCACATCGATCGCTACTTTTTTGAACAACCCGCCTTTCACCAACCTTGCGAACGGCTTCGATCCGAATCATTTAACGGACAACACCTTCCTCATTCTTACCGGGCAAACCTTTCTGAACGCCGGGGCGAATTCGTTTGTCGTTGGCCATGATGACGGGGTTGTCCTAACAATGGGCGGCGGCCTCGGTACGGTGGTAAATGCGCCCGGCCCGAGCGCATTTACGACCACCCCATTCGAGGTCAACGCGCCGACCGCCGGCTATTACTCGTTTACGCTGCAGTACGCGGAATGTTGCGGAAGCCCGGCGGACCTCATATTTCAGGTGAACGGCGCACCAGTCACCAACGTGCCCGAACCCGTAACCGTCGCCATGCTGGCCGCCGGACTGGCTGGCTTGGCGCTCTTCGGTCGGCGAAGGAGATCTACTCTCGATCCCCGGTGAGCTGAAGCAGGCGTCGAGTTCGGCAAAACTTGCAGGCGGACCTAACCTCGATCGGGTCGACCTCAACAGATTCCTTGCTGGCGCAGTTGATTTATCTCGTCGGAAGGCATCTTCAGCAGCTCACGCAAAATTTCCTCGGTGTGCTCACCGAGCAGTGGCGGCGGCAATCGGTATTCGACCGGCGTGCTCGACAGGCGCAACGGGCTCGCGACCAGCGGCAGGGGACCCAGCGCTGAATGCTGCACTTCGATCTGCATCTGCCGATGCTGGACCTGCGGATCGTTGAAGGCATCCGCGATATCGTTGATGGGTCCGCACGGCACGCCGACCGCGGCGAGCTTTTGCGTCCACCACGCGACTGGTTTATCTCGTAGCAGCACCTGCAACGTCTCAATGACGAAGTCGCGGTTGCGTGATCTCGCTTCATTGCTCTCGAAGCGCACGTCGTCGAGCAAATCCTGCCGTCCCATCGCATCGCATAACTTGGCGAACTGACCGTCATTGCCGGCCGTCAGCATGATCTGGCCATCGGCACAATCGAACACCTGCGAGGGAACCACGCTCGCATGCACGTTGCCGTTACGCTGAGCGACGACGCCGGCCGACAAATACGCCTGCGCGATGTTGATCATCGACGCCACTTGCACATCGAGCAAGGCTAGATCGATATGCTGGCCTGCTCCCGACTGCACGCGCGCCAGCAATGCGGAAACAATGCCGCTCACCGCATACATTGCGGTCATCATGTCCGTCACCGCGACCCCGACACGTTGCGGCCCGGCGCCCGGCACCCCATCGCGCTCGCCGGTCACACTCATCAGCCCGCCCATCGCCTGCGCAATCGGATCGTAGCCGGGACGCGCGCTATATGGGCCCGTCTGTCCGTATCCGGTGATCGAGCAGTAAACCAGCCGCGGATTCGAACTATGCAGCGTCTGATAGCCGAGACCGTACCGCTGCAGGTCGCCAACCTTGTAGTTCTCGATGAGGACGTCGCACTCCTGCGCGAGACGACGCACCACCGCCTGCCCGCGCGCATCTGCGAGATCGATCGTGATGGACTTCTTGCCGCGATTGCAGCATGCGAAGTAGGTGCTGTCCGTACTGTTGCGCCCGTCTTTCGTTTTCAGAAACGGCGGACCCCAAGCGCGCGTGTCGTCGCCGATGCCGGGCCGCTCGACTTTGATCACTTCTGCGCCGAGATCGGCAAGCGTCTGCGTGGCCATCGGCCCCGCCAGCACTCGCGTTAGATCCAAAATTCGCGTACCGGACAATGGGCCGGGCATGATGGTCTAGAGAAAGAAATACATGAGAATCTTATGCGAGATGCGCAGCGCGGGCGCAGCTCACTGCCTCTCAACTGCGGACGCCTTCACCACTTTAGCCCACATCGCGGTTTCCATCTGTATGCGTGCGGCGAACTCCGCGGGGGTGCTGCTGGCGGGCTCTAACCCGCGCTCCGTCAAGGCGGTGAGAATCTGCGGGTCGCCTAGCAGCGCCTTCAACGCCTCATGCAGGCGTTCGATGATCGGCACAGGTGTTCCCGCACGCACCATGATGCCGAGCCAAGATTCCGCCTTGTATCCGGCTAATCCGCTTTCTTCCATCGTCGGCAGATCGGGCAGTGCCGAAGCGCGATGCTCCGAACACACAGCGAGTGCCTTCAACTTGCCCGCACGAATTTGCGGCAACGTCGACGCGATGCTATCGAACATCACATCGACGCGTCCGCCGAGCAAATCGACTAGCGCCGGCGCGCTGCCCTTATACGGTACATGAACCAGCTTGATGCCGGCCATGCTTTGCAATATCTCGCCTTCGAGATGCGACACCGTACCGGTACCTTGCGAAGCGAGATTGAGTTTGCCGGGTTGCGCCCGTGCAAGTGCGATCAGCTGATTGACCGACCCCACGCCGAGCGACGGTTTCGCAACGAGCACGTGTTGCACATTGGCGATCGTCGAAACCGGTGCGAAGTCTTTCACCAGGTCGTAGCCCGGCGCGCTGTAAAGGGTAATCGCGATGGCATAGACGGACGAAGGCGCCATCAATAGGGTGTACCCGTCAGCGCGCGACTGCGCAGCGATCTGCGCGCCGATGTTGCCACCC
>JBDTMS010000766.1:0-2757 GCA_039934195.1 Betaproteobacteria bacterium | reverse complement strand
ACGAACTCAGCAACCGTCTTCTTTCCCATGACATGGCCGATGTGGTTGATCGCCTCAACCATCGCGCGGTCGATAGGGTTCCTCAACATGTCCTTTACGAAGCCACCGTCAATTTTTAGAAAATCCACAGGTAAGTGCTTGAGGTAAGCAAACGAGCACATGCCAGCGCCAAAATCGTCCAGCGAAAATGCACATCCGAGGGCCTGCAATTCTCGAATGAAGTGTGCCGCTTTCGCGAGATTTTCGATCGCCGCGGTCTCGGTAATCTCGAAACAAATCATATGGCATGGAATGGCAGAGTGTTCGAGCTGTTCTCGCACGAAGCGGAGAAATCGTTCATCTCCCAGAGACGCGCCCGACACGTTGATGGAACAGGTTCGCAGCAGATCACCGCGACTGTTAGCGCGCAGTCTGGCGAGTATGGATAGCGCGTTTTGAATCACCCAGCGATCGATCGCTGGCATCAGGTTGAATCGCTCGGCCGCCGGTATAAACGCAATCGGGAGAACCAACTCGCCGCCCTCATCGAGCATACGGACCAACAACTCGACGTGAAGACCTCGTGTTTCAGGACTGCGCACCTCGACGATTTCTTGGGCGTACAGACAAAACCGATTTTCCTCCAGCGCGCGGTGAATCCGCCCTACCCACTCCATCTCACCATGTCGAAGCGAGAGCTCGCTGTCGTGAGGATGATAGATCTGAAGTCTATTGCGTCCTTTCTCCTTCGCCATATAGCAGGCCGCATCCGCTGCGCTAAGCACGCTGGCGAGCGTGAACGAGCCGTCGGCCAGATTGACGACGCCGATGCTCACCCCGATGGAGAATTGTCGGCCCTCCCAGGCAAAGGGAAAATCCACGATTGCCTTCCGCAGTTCCTCGGCGATACGTGCCGCATGCTCCGGCGGGCAGATCTCGAGGAGAACGCCAAACTCGTCACCGCCTAAACGGGCCAATGTATCGCCATCGCGCAGCCGTCGTTGTAACAGTAAGCTGACCTCGCACATAAGCTGGTCTCCGGCCGCATGCCCGCAGGTGTCATTGACAACTTTGAACTGGTCCAGATCGAGGTACAAGACCGCGTGATCGCGCCGCAAATCAGAAGCACTTATCAGGGCCACTCCCAAGCGTTGCTCGAACTCACGGCGGTTAAGCAGCCCCGTCAGCGCATCATGGCTCGCTTGGTACGACAGTCTGGCCACGTATTGACGCTCGCGACTAACGTCGTGAAACACCAAAACAACGCCTGCGGTCATGCCACCTCGATCGCGAATCGGAGCGGCCGATTGATCAATCGAGATCTCGCTGCCATCCCGCCGTATGAGCAGGATATTAGTTTCCACCTCAGCGGCTCGGCCTTCGCGCACCACTGTATCAATCAAATCGGGAAGCCTATCTCGCGTTTTTTCATCAACAATCTGAAATAGTTCATGAAGCGGCAAGCCTTGGGCTTCGGCTGTCTGCCAGCCAGTTAAAACTTCGGCGGCTGGATTGAGGTATTCGATGAGGCCCAGCGTGTCGGTAGTGATTACGGCGTCGCCAATGGATTGCAGCGTGACCTGCGCCCGCTCCTTTTCGGCAAAGAGCTGAAACTCGGAGAATTTGCGGTCGGTAATGTCGGTTATCGATCCCGCCATTCGCATTGGGACACCCAGGATGTCCCGTACGGATTTCCCGCGTAATCTGAACCAGCGGTATTCACCGGATTTGGTTTTAAGTCTGTGCTCTACGTCGTACGGGCGGTCGCTATGCAGATGAGCTCGGATTGCCGTGCGGGTCTCGGAGGTGTCGTCCGGGTGGAGACAGGAAACGAACGCCGAGAAGTTATTTTCCATCTCGTTCTCGGCGAATCCCAACAGCTCCTTGAAGCGTGGCGAGTAGTAGGTATCTTCTGTATCCAAGCGCCAATCCCACAGGCCATCTGTACTACCAGCAATCGCACGATTGAACCGTTCCTCGCTGTGCTTCAGCGCCATTTCGATCGCCTCAGTTCGCCTTAGCATTCGATGCGAGAAGAAAACGCCGAGCGGCGTCAGAATCGCCGCGATGGCTGCGATCACCAGCATCAATATAAGCTCGGTTCTTCGCGTGGCTTCGCCTAGCGTGAACGAGAAGGCGTCTTCGAGCGGCGTGAGCTGATCATTGATGACATGGATCCGCTTGATCAGCGGCCGTAACGTTACGGAGTCTGTATCGCCTGCTAAGGTTCTCGAGTGTAGAACCTCAGCCACTTGAACGAGCTCGGAGATATGGACGTCCCCTTCGGCCCAGATCCTGATGACTTTATCGATGTAGCTTACATCTCTGAAGCGACGGTATAGCTTGATCACCCCCGGTATATCGTCGGGGTGCGTGCGCCCCACCAATAGACCTTGCCGTACGACGTGGAAATCAGGCGTTGGCTTGTCGAGCTCTAGTCGCGCCAGGCGATCGCCAAGCGGTACCGCAATGGCCGCCTGAAACTCCAAAAAGTCATTGTATGAATGCGTTTCGGCGTACTGCAAAAGATGGAAGACCGATTGTTTTTGCGCCTTGGACCAAAGGCTTTCACCCTCGACGAAGGCACGCCCAGACGCCAGAATGCCCATACTTTCGGTTGCCACAACTACGAGCAGGATGAGAATAGCTAGAAAGGGCCAGACAAGCCGCAGGAGGCGCGCGCTCACGGAGCTGAACGCCAGGCAGCAGTACTGTGGATGTCGACGACTGCGTCTCTAAACCGCCTCGTCCAGCGTGGCGATATCCACTGCTTCACCG
>JBDTMS010000765.1:0-2762 GCA_039934195.1 Betaproteobacteria bacterium | reverse complement strand
CGATCGCCGTGGGCGGCGATGTCGAGGTGCATGACGCGAAAGGGTTGCTCGCTTTCCCCGGCGGCATCGACGTCCATACGCATCTGGATTGGGCGTTCGGCCCGGTGCATACCGTCGATACGTTTGCCACCGGCACGCAATCGGCGGCGTTCGGCGGTACGACGACGTTGATCGATTTCTGCAATCAGACGCCAGGCCAGAGTCCGCTCGCGGGACTGACCGAGTGGCACAAGCGGCGCGCTACAGCGTGCGTCGACGTCGGCGCCCACATGATCATGCTCGACGTCAACGATCAGAGTCTGAAAGACATGAAAACTTTGATCGATCGCGAAGGCGTGAGCAGCTTCAAGTTGTTCATGGCATATCCCGGCGTGCTGATGGTCGACGACGGCGCGATCTTCAAAGCGATGCGCGTCGCCGGCGGCAACGGCGCGATGACGTGCATCCATGCGGAGAACGGCAAAGTCATCGAGGTGCTGGTCAAGGAAGCGCTGGAGCAGGGACTGCGCGCGCCGAAATATCACGCGACCACGCGTCCGTCCATTCTCGAAGGCGAGGCGACGCACCGAGCGATCGTGCTGGCCGAATTGGCTAACGCGCCGCTCTATATCGTGCATTTGTCCGCCGGCGAAGCGCTGAGCGCCGTGACCGAAGCGCGCGATCGTGGCATCGCTGTACACGCGGAAACGTGTCCGCATTATCTGTTCTTGACCGCGGAGGACTACGAGCGCCCCGAGTTCGAAGGGGCTAAATACGTGATGACACCGCCGCTGCGCGATCATCACCATCAGCAACAACTTTGGCGCGGACTCAAGACCGACGACCTGCAAGTGGTGTCGACCGACCACTGCCCGTTCTGCTTCAACGAGCAGCCGTACGGGATGAAATATTCCAAGCAGCAAGGCGTCGACGACTTCAGCAAAGTGCCGAACGGGGCGCCCGGCGTCGAGACACGCCTACCGCTGATTTTCGATGGCGGCGTTCGCAAGAACGGGATGTCGCTCAATCGCTTCGTCGAGATCACTTCGACCGCGCCGGCAAAACTATTCGGTTTGTTCCCGAAAAAAGGCACGATCGCAGTGGGCACCGACGGCGACATCGTTTTATTCGATCCCGACGAGCAGTGGACGATTCGCTCGGCGGAGCAGCACACGCGCGCCGACTACTCGCTATTCGAAGGCCGCTCGGTCACCGGTCGCGTGAAGAAAGTTTTCTTGCGCGGACAGTGCATCGTCGACGGTAAGAAGTGGCTCGGGAAGGACGGGATGGGCGAGTATCTGAGCCGCGGCCAGAGCGGGAAAATCTAGCCGCGATTGCTACCCGGCGCGAGAATTCCCGATCGCGAAGTAAAACAACACCGTCGCCAGAACCGCGCTGGCGGCGAGCACCCATAGCACGCCGTTGTATCCGCCCGACGCGGTCCACAGCAGCGATGCGGCCAGCGGCGCGCCGGCGCGGGTGACGATGACCGGTGCGGCGAGCGCGCCGTTCGCGGCGCCATAATTTTCGCGCCCGAATAATTCGGCCGGCAAGGTCGCTCGCACGATCGTCATCACGCCGTTGCTCGCGCCGTAGCAGACCACGAACAGCACGCCGAACAGCCAGCTCGATGATGCGAACACCAGCGCGACTAGACCGGCAGGCAGCACGCTCATGGCGAGCAGCCCGACCTTCTCCGGGCCGAGTCGCCGCCCGACGGTAAATTCTATCAACCGTCCGCTGACCTGCATCGGCCCGACCAGTGCAGCAAGCCAGACCGCATGCTGCGACTCGAAGCCTTTTTCCTGCAGCAGCGCAATCAGATGCACGGACAGCGAAGCGAACGCGAGAATGTTGGCGGTGAAGGCGAGCGCCAAAAGCCAGAATGCTTTTGTACGCAGGATGGTCGCAAGCGTATGCACGCTCGCAGTGGCGCCGCTCGCGGCCCGGACGTGCGGTCGCATCGCGTTCTTGCGCGGCAGTATCAGCGCGTGCAGCGGCAGACATACAAGCAAGTTCATCAGTCCGAGCGCGATCAGCGTGTGCCGCCAGCCGAGCGCCGTGACGAGCACCTGCGTCAGCGGCCAGAAGATCGTGCTCGAGAATCCGCCAAGCAGCGTGAGCGCGGTCAGCGCTTTGCGTGCATTTGCCGCAAACGTTCGATAGATGACGGCGAACGCCGGCTCGTACAGCAGCATCGCGCCGGCCAGGCCGAGCGCGGCCCATTCCACATAGAAAGCTGTGAGCGAATGTGCCAGGCTCATCAGCAGCAGGATCGCCGCCGCGAACAGCGATCCCAACGACATCACCATCCGGCCGCCGATGCGATCGACCAGCGCGCCGACGGGTGCAGCGGCGAGTCCGGTCATCAGCACGCTCAATGAGAACGCGCCGACGATTGCATCTCGGCTCCAGTGCATTTCCCGCTCGATGGATGCAAGCAGCACCGAGAACGCGTAGAACATCGTGCCCCAGGAAATGATCTGGGTCACCGCCAGCGCGTACACCAGCGACCACGGCGATGCGGATGGATCGGTGGCGGTGGGCGGTTGCGTCACTCAGGTGTTTCTAGTCGTGATCCCACGCACGCTTGTCGCGCAAGTCGAAAGGGACAGGGCTGCGTGAGCCCTGGGCCACCGCGCGATAGTCAACCAACCGGTGGCACGTCCAGCCGCGCCACGATTCCCTGCAGCTCGGGATTCGGCGCGGGATAGCGCTTGAGCACCAGCGGATCGTGTCCCGGCACGATGTGCTGGGGCGAGCTCGCCAGGCGCCGCATCGTT
>JBDTMS010000764.1:0-2770 GCA_039934195.1 Betaproteobacteria bacterium | reverse complement strand
GGCGGAATAGTCGCTCGTCGTTGCATCGCTTAGAACACGGACAAGCATGAACGCGCCGGGGTTAGGTGTTGACCAATCCCCCGGATGGGAGCAGAACGCAAACGTGTTGCACGAGTTTCTTACCCAGAATCGTGACGAAGGGATGGCGCTGAAATACCCGGTTTGCCCTCTGTAAATCGGCGCTTTATTCGAACCCATTCGCACGCTGGTATTGCGCCGTCCGCCTAACACCAGACCAACTTAACGCAGTCACCGGCCTCATCTCGCCAGCAGCTCAGGCGAGGTGGTTCAAACCGTTACGGTGTGTAGATGCAGGTGTGCAGATCGCACACGATGCTTGGGTTAATCATTGCCGACGCGGTTTCCGAGATTGCCATCGGCACTCACGCAAAGCGATCCTGCAATCGAGGATGAGTCGCGACCTGGGTGCCGAGTCAGCGCCGATGCGCCAAGCGGGTAACTGATCATCTGTGCCCCACCTGTGTGCCCCCACATGCGAGCTGCGATCGCCAGCGTGTTTGGCGTAGCCGGTCATGCAATACTTGAAAGTGCCGGACCCGCACTTGGTGCTCTCGCATACAGCAGCACCACGTGCGCCATTCAAATACTTCCGGTTAAACACTGCCGGTCAAACACTTCCGGGACCACGTCCGCCAATGATCAAGCCGTTGCTTTTCACGCCCATAACGATCCGCGAGATCACCTTCGCAAACCGCATCGTCATCGCACCGATGGCGACCTACTCGGCGGTCGATGGGATCGCCCAGGATTTCCACTTCGCGCATTGGGGCCGGCTGGTGCTCGGCGGCGCGGGTTGCGTGTTCGTCGAAGCCACGGCGGTGACGGACCAGGGTCGCATCACGAACGGTGACTTGGGCATCTGGTCGGACGCGCATGTGCCGCCGCTCAAACGAATCGCCGCGTTCATGAAAGCGCAGAACGTAGTCCCCGGCATCCAGCTCGCGCACGCCGGGCGCAAGGGCTCGATGCAGCGACCTTGGTTCGGCAATGGCGCGCTGAGCGCGGAAGACTTCGCGCGCGGTGAGAAAAGGTGGGAAACCGTCGCGCCTACATCCGAGCCGATGGCCGAGGGCCACATCGTGCCCCGGCAGCTCTCCGTGTCCGATCTGACGATCCTCAAGGGTCATTGGGTCGACGCGGCCAACCGCGCGCTCGAAGCCGGCTTCGAAGTTCTTGAGATCCACAACGCGCACGGCTATCTGATGCATCAGTTTCTCTCGCCTCTGTCGAACAAGCGCAGCGACGCCTACGGCGGCGACCTCGCAGGCCGCACGCGCTTTCCCCTGGAGGTCGCAGAGGCGCTGCGTGCAGCGTGGCCGAGCGACAAGCCGGTGTTTGTGCGCGTATCCGCAGTCGACGGTCTGGAAGGCGGTTGGACTATGGACGATACCGTGACCTACGCCAAAGAACTGAAGGCGCGTGGCATCGATGTCATCGATTGCTCCTCGGGAGGCCTGTTTGGCTCGGCGACAGCGGCGCGCGTCAAGCGGACCTGGGGCTTCCAGGTCCCCTACGCTGAGCGCGTGCGGCGAGAGGCCGGCATCAAATCGATGGCGGTCGGGCTCATCGTCGACCCCGTCGCTGCCGAGGAGATTCTGCAGAAGGGCCAGGCCGACCTGATCGCCATCGCGCGCGAGGCTCTCGTCAACCCGTGCTGGCCGCAGATGGCGGAGATCGCGCTTGGACGAAAAGCCTTCGATGCCATGGACGACTGGCCGGTGCAATACGGTTGGTGGCTGAAGCACCGCGAGCGATCGATCGAGCAGATCCGCGCCGACGAAGCCGAGGCCGGCACACGGAGCCCATAAGACTGACGACGTTCGCTAAGGAGAGTGTGCGCTGCGCGGTGGTGGAGACCAGGATGAGTGATCGTTGTCTGTGGGACGATTAAATTCGATTTAAGGATCGATGCGACCCATGTGCAACGGTGCTATTTGAACCCTGGTTACGAAGCCATGAAATCGTGCGGCATTGCGGTCGAGCCCCGTCGTTGCGCACGTCTGGTCGTTGCGCGACGCACCACCGATTTCACGCACTCGAATCGCATCCATCGCGAAGCGTGCGGTTCGCTAAATTGCGCCTTGCTCCCACGCGCATCCGAATCGGTGTCGGGTTGATTGCGGCGACGATATTTGCAAGGCGGCGCGAGCGCCGCTGATGCTCAGCAATCGGTATCGATCGGCGCGTTCATGGCGTAGCTCACGGAGCCGCTGGCACCCTCCTCGACAATGACCGTATGGTGCTCACCGAGATCGCGAAGATAATCCGCGAAACCGCCACGCGCCCTGCTCTCCAGCCGCGCGCTGGTCATCACGCGCGGTGCAGCGCTCCAGGCGATGCGCGCGCCGCTGCCCGCAAGCGCATGCACGAGCGAGACATCTTCGCTCACCGATAGCGGCGCAAAACCGCCTGCGCGCAAATACGCCTCGGTGGAGAACCCCATGTTCGCGCCGTGAATGTGGCGATGGCCATCGGCGTCGTTGTAGCGCTGCAAAAACGCTAGCCGCACCTCGTCCGAATGCTCCGACCAGTCATCGACGCTGATCAGACCGCACACGGCATCGGCATCCAGCAGGAGTTGCGCTGCGAGCCAGTCCGGTGCGACGCGCGTGTCCGCATCGGTACACGCGATCCAGCGCGAGCCGAGCGCAACAGCACGCGCAGCCCCTGCCGCGCGCGCTGCGCCGACGAGACGCGAGTCGACCTTCAGCGCAGAAGATCGGCTCGTCGAGCTGCTGGCGCAGCACCT
>JBDTMS010000763.1:0-2776 GCA_039934195.1 Betaproteobacteria bacterium | reverse complement strand
CGAGGCGGACATAGAGCAGCGTTGCGCTGTCAGCAGCCCACACGAACCCGCCACGCGTATCGGGGATCGCGTCGGCGAGATCCTTGCCGGTTGTCAGATCGCGGATCCGAACCGTGAAGAGCTCCGAGCCCTTGTCGTCGACTGCGTAAGCGAGATAGCGATGGTCCGGGCTGTGGGTCGCGCCGCCGAGCTGCCAGTAGGGCTTGTCCGCCGCTTCGAGATTGCCGTCGAGCAGGAGCGTTTCGTCGCTGCTGCCGGTCGATCCGCGCGGCCGTCGCATCAGTCGCGGATACTGCCCGCCGGTGATGTAGCTCATCGCATATTCGAACGCGCCGTCGGGTGACGGCACCGAGCTGTCATCTTCCTTGATGCGCCCCTTCATCTCCGCGAACAGCCGCTCCTGAAGCGCTGTCGTGTCGGAGAGCTGGCTGGTCGTGTAGGCGTTCTCCGCCTCGAGATAGGCGCGGATCTCGGCGTCGAGCACGCCCGGATCGCGCATCACGTCCTGCCAGTTGTCGGCGCGGAGCCACGCGTATTCGTCGACGAGTTCGATGCCGTGATAGTGCGCCGACTGCGGCTTACGCTTGGCGCTGGGAGGCGTCGGGGTGACGGACGCGGCGGATGCGGGTGGCATGAGGCTTCTCCGGGCGCGCCGGGTGGCGCTGAGGGGGTATGGATGTCGCGCCAGGCCGACGGGGCACTTTCAGTCCGTCGGCGGGCGTGGTGGAGGTTTGGCTGGGCCGGGCGGTGGCCCGTTCCATCGGACGAGGCCGCCGCCCTGGCGAGGTTTGGGGTGGAAGCGGACCAACCGCACACCCCCTATCCCGGGTGCCGCGCACGGTCTGCAAATTCCGAGTTATGGTTAGTGTGAACCAAATCAAGGTTGGAAGCCAGTCCTCTCAATCAACGTCGCCTCCTGTCGCAGGCTTCGTACGCTGTCCGCGCTGGCGTTGGTGATCTTCAGTGCCGGCTGGCAGCAGCGAGTACAAGCAAGAGCCCCATTGGGTTGCCGGAACGATGGTGGAAATTTCAGCAAAGCCATTTAAGGATATTGGCGCGAACACTGCTTTTACTATACCGTGCTCTGCAATTGCCATCCTGATCGAAGTGGAGTATTGCCGATCTCTACTTGTGGACTTTGATCGGGATTCCGGTTTTCACGAACGTTTATGCGCCGAGTAAGGCGGGTCGGCTGGTGCTCTGGCACCGGCAGTACCGGTCGGGACGGAATTGTGAGTGCACCGCGCAACGCGGTGATCGTACGGGAGACGAGGCCTGATGGAAAATGCCGGCGGAAATCATCTGGTCGAGCTGACTGCCGAAATCGTCTCTGCGTATGTCAGCAACAATACTGTCGTTGCTTCAGATCTCCCGGCATTGATCCGTGATGTCCATGACGCCCTCAACCGCGCCTCCAGCAATGAGCCGATCGCGGATAGCGAGGAGCTGAAACCAGCGATCGCCGTGAGGCGGTCGGTGACGCCGGATTACATTATCTGCCTCGAGGACGGAAAGCGGTTCAAGTCACTGAAGCGTCACCTGCGGACGCACTACAAGCTGTCGCCGGAAGAATACCGCGCCAAGTGGAAGCTGCCGAACGACTACCCGATGGTAGCCCCGAACTACGCGGCGGCGCGTTCGCAGCTTGCCAAGAAGATGGGCCTCGGCACACGCAAGGATTGAGGGCGCGGCGCCCCCCGGAACGGGACTCAGTCCACTACACCCGGCATGAAAACGACATCCGTGTCGTCGGGCTTCGCGCCGGCTGCCGTCAGCATGGCGTGCACCTGGCCGCGGTGATGGGTCTGATGGTTGAAGATGTGCGCAATCGCCAAACCCGTCGGCCGCGACATGTTCTTGTTCTGAAGGCCCGACCACCAAATGAGATCTCGCGCCACAACCTCCGGCGTGAGCGCGTCGGCCCAGGCGATGATCTTCGCATCGAGCACCGGGCGCGCCGCTGCAAGGTCCTCGAAGCGTGGAAACTCGTCGATCGATGCCTTGCCGTTCGGAGATCGCGGGCGATCGACGACGCCGAAGCGCGACAGCCACATGCAGTCGCCCCAATAGATGTGATTGAGCGTACCGTTGATCGAGCCGAAGAAAGCGCCGCGCTGAAGCCGCCGCTCGTCGTCCGACAATCTGCCAGCCTCACGAAAGAGGCTCTCGTTCTGCCAGCGATTGTAGCGCGCCATGGTGCTTGCATAGCCGGGCGTGATCATCGGCCTCTCCCCTAGCTGCGACGCTTGGCGGTCTCCGCGTTCCCAACCGGATCGACAGGCGCCGCGACGTCAGCCGACGATTTCGGCTGGCTTGAAGTTCAGCGCGATCTCGCGTGCGGCAGCGGCAGCGCTATCGGAGCCGTGGGTGGAGTTTTCGCCCTTCGACTTGGCGAACAGCTTGCGGATCGTGCCCTCAGCTGCTTCGGCCGGATCGGTCGCGCCCATGATCTCGCGATATCTGGCGATCGCGTTCTCGCCTTCGAGGACTTGGAGCACGATCGGCGCCGAAGTCATGAATGCGCACAACTCGCCGTAGAACGGGCGGGCTTTGTGCTCTTCGTAGAACGTCCCGACGTCGGCGGTCGTCCAAAGCACGCGCTTCTGGGCGACGATGCGCAAGCCGGCCTTCTCGATGACGGCATTAATCGCGCCGGTGATATTGCGTGCGGTAGCATCGGGCTTGAGGATGGAGAAGGTGCGCTCGATCGCCATGCGGCGGCTCCTGACATTGCAATGTTGTGGGACGGTGTCTGGCGCGGGTTATAGCGGTGCCC